>CAVBVT010000031.1:0-24949 GCA_963598855.1 Eggerthellaceae bacterium | reverse complement strand
TACCCTATAGTTAGCAAGACTATTACAACTTGCACTGGTTTATTTCCTGTAATTTCAGTAGTTTTAAGTTACCGACTAGTACAGCGAAAATTAAGTATCTGCTATATTGACGCAGGATGATTTTCTCATATGCAAGGCAGAGGAATGAGGCGTAGCGGTGGCTACGGCGATTGACGACAACGCCGCATATGAAAAATCAGACAAGTCAATATAGCGTTTACTTAATATTCGCTGTACTAGTCCTATCATCCGTGCTCTGACATTCAATATGATAGATCTTTTTTCCAATCAAAAAAACGTGCATCTGTGATCGGTTCCCCGTTCTCCAGCTGATGTTCATTGCGGAGCTGCACGATCTTTACGTCTTCCGGGTACGACGTGTGAAATACTTCGTTGATCAGCGGAACTATAAGGTACGGCATCTTCTCCACCATCGTCCGGAAAACATCGTCAAATATTGTATTATCGCTCATTCATCTCCTATTAGTATATAAATTATACCATATCCTCCCCCTCTTCCCACCCCCTGAAAAATCTGCTATAATAAACCTCACAGCAAAAAATCCATATTTTAAAGAAAGTCAAGGTAAATCATAAATGAAATTTCCACCAAACTTCAACAATCCCTTTAAAAGGGAGAATCTTCCGGAGGGGCTTCAAAATTTCCGGGAGACGCGTGAGAACAGGAAGGCTGTTAAGCGAAATTTTAAAGAAAATATTCCGCTGAACTTCCGTGAGCGCAGCAATGCCCGGACAAGTCTCCTGGCTTCTGTTGTTGTCCTGGCTGTTCTGGTCATTCTGTTTAACCAGCTGGACTACCGCCTGATCCGCAAACCAGCCATAGACGCCCAGAGAAAAGCAGCCGCAGCAAAGGAAAAACAAGAAACAGAAGCTGCCACCAGCGATGTAACAACAGCATCCGTCATTGCAGTTGGCGATAACCTTTACCACCAGAGTCTTATTGATGCTGGCGTATCCGATGACGGAACCTGGAATTATGACAAGATCTACACCCATATCACAGACGCCATCAAGGATGCAGATATCAAGATGATCGACCAGGAAACTGTATTTACAACAGATCATGACAGCGTAAGCTCTTATCCATCCTTTGCAACCCCAACCGAAGTTGGTGATGCCATTGTAAAAGCAGGATTCAATGTTGTGGAATCTGCCAATAATCACATCGATGATTTTGGTGAAGGCTTCCTCACAGACACACTGAATTTCTGGAAGACGAACTATCCGGATGTTACACTTCTTGGAATCCACGATTCCCAGGAAGATGCCGACACCGTCAAGATCCGCGAGGTAAACGGCATCAAGATCGCATTCCTCGATTACACCTACGGCACGAACGTAGGAGGCATTGAAGGAAAAGACTACATGATTGACATGATCCGCAAGGACAAGATCACCTCTATGATCCAGAAAGCCAAACAGCAGGCGGACTGTATTATCTTCGTTGCTCACTGGGGTACTGAAGATGAAACCATGCCAAACGAATATGAGAAACAGTGGGCCACGTACCTTATGGAGCAGGGCGTAAACGTTATTATCGGCGGACATCCTCACGTGCTCCAGCCATATGGCCGCATTTCCGATGATAACGGAAATGAAACTGTTGTCTTTTATTCCCTTGGAAACTTCGTATCCACACAGCAGAAACTGGAAGAACTTCTTGGCGGAATGGCGAAATTCACCATTCAGAAAACAGTAGCAAACGGCAAGACTTCTATCCAGATCCTTACACCAACTGTAGAGCCGCTGGTAATGCACTATAACAGTGATGCCGGTGAATTTGGTCCTTATATGCTTTCTGATTATACAGAGGAGCTGGCTTCCCAGAACGGTGTACAGAAATATATCGGCGAAGGCGTATTCACACTGGATAATCTGAAAAAGAAGTTCAATGAAATCATGTCCATGAATATTACGCCATCCACAGGAACCAATCTTCTGGATGTGACCATTGATACAGACCTGAACATGGTGGATTCATCTGGAAATATCGTAGAAGATACAGATTCCATCACTGCAGAACAATATTACGCGGACAAAGGCATTGACATCACATCCGAGGATTTTAACACTGCAGACAGTAATTCCGGCAGCGCAGAAGACTCCTCAGATGACAGTTCCGATGATGGTTCTGATGACGGATCGTACGATGACAATTCATACGATGATAGCTCTTATGATGACAGCAGCTATGACGATAGTTCCTATGATGACAGCGAAGAATAATAAAAATACCGGGAACCGGAGAACTCTGAATTCACAATTTTCAGTCCTCTCCGTTCCCGGTATTTTATTATCTTTTCACCAGACTCTTCAATCCCTGTATCACCAGCATGCTCCCCACAGCCAGCCCATAAACGATTCCAAGTTCCCTCGCTCCAAGTGGCTGCACTGCAAAAAATCCTCTCATCACCGGAACTGTAACAACCACGGTCAGCAGTAGGAATCCTGCAAGAAAAGCCCCCTGCATATATCGGTTATCAAAAAACTTTCCGGTAAATATCACCCGTTCGTCCGACTTGCAGCTATATCCATGCAAAAGCCTTGACAAACACAGTACCGCAAATGCCATAGTGCTTGCCAGCACTGCATTTCCGTCTCTGTAACCAATAAGAAATGCTGCAAAAACCGCTGCACCGACCACAACACCTTCCACTGCGATCCGCAGCAGAAATTTTTTTGTAAGGATAGATTCGTTCATTGGTCTCGGCTTCTCATTCATCACACCATGCCTGTAAGGTTCCAGTCCAAGCGCAATCGCAGGCAGGCTGTCTGTAAGAAGATTGATAAACAGAAGATGCACCGGCGCAAAAGGAACAGGTAAACCGGCCAGCGAAGCAGCGATCACAACCAGAATTGCAGCAAAATTTCCCGAAAGAAGGAACTGTATCGCTTTTTTAATATTTTCGTAAATATTCCGGCCGCTCTCCACAGCCTTAATGATCGTGGCAAAATTATCATCTGTCAGAATCATGGAAGCTGCATCCTTGGCAACTTCTGTTCCTGTAATTCCCATGGCAACGCCTACATCTGCCTGCTTCAGAGCAGGTGCATCATTGACACCATCTCCAGTCATTGCCACAATATTTCCCCGTTCCTGCCATGCCCGCACGATCCTAATCTTATGCTCCGGTGTCACACGTGCGTAAACCCGGATATTTTCCACAAAGCTTTTCAACTCCTCATTGCTAAGTTTATCGATCTCCGAACCCTCACAGGCCTGTGAAATATCATCCAGGATCCCGATTCTTTTTGCGATAGCTGCTGCTGTTACCTTGTGGTCTCCTGTGATCATCACAGGACAGATACCTGCTCGTTTACATTCAGCAACCGATGCCGCACTTTCCTGCCGGGGCGGATCCATCATTGCGATAAGCCCCAAAAAGACCAGTTCTTTTTCATCATCCGCGGAGATATTTTTCTCCTGGAAAAAATTTCTGTAGCCGATTCCAAGAACGCGTAGTCCTTCTCTGGAATACTGCTCATTGACCTGGCAGATGTTTTCCACATCCTCAGCTGTAATGGGAACTGTTTTTCCACCTTTCTGGATATAATCCACACGATCCAGCATGACATCTACTGCACCCTTGGTAATCATAGTGTAAGCATCTGTACCGTGGACATTCGCATTCTGCTCTGCTGCATGCTCATGAATGCAGGCACTCTGCTCTCTCAAACCGGAAGAATTCCTGCCTGCATTCATCTTATGAAACGTTGACATCAGCTTCCTCTCACTGTCAAAAGGAACTTCGCTGATCCTTGGATACGCATCACGGATCCGCTGTGCCGGAACGCCCACGTGGTCGCCAAGATTGATCATGGCTGTTTCTGTAGGATCACCGATCTCCTGTCCTTCAATATTTGTAGAGTCATTGCACAAAATACTTAAGTACAGCATCTGTTTATGAAGCGGATTACCAGGATCTACCTGATCTGCGGAGATATCCTGACCATCTGCGTAATAATGTTCGATGGTCATCTTATTCTGGGTAAGAGTCCCTGTCTTATCAGAACAGATCACAGATACGCTTCCCAGACTTTCCACTGACTGAAGTTTACGGATGATTGCTCCTTCTCCTGCCATTTTCCTGGTTCCGAAAGCCAGCACAATAGTCACAATGGAACTTAAGGCTTCCGGGATCGCAGCTACAGCCAGTGCTACTGCAAACAGGAACGCATCTGCTACGTTTCCGCCTTTTAGTACCTGCAGGCCAAAAAGTGCTGCACATAATACGAGGATCATCACAGAAAGCTTTTTGCCAAAGTTATCAAGGTTGACCTGAAGCGGAGTTTTTTTCTCAGAAGCATTCTTTAATAGGCTGGCGATCTTTCCCACTTCTGTATTCATTCCAATATCTGTTACTATAAAAGATCCACGTCCATAGGTAACATAGCTTCCGGAAAACACCATATTTCTGCGGTCGCCCAGCGGCAGTTCGCCTTCCAGAGCCTCGCAGGTTTTATCCACCCCAAAACTTTCTCCTGTGAGAGCACTTTCATCTGTTTTCAGGCTTGCACTTTCCAGCACGCGGCCATCTGCCGGAATATAATCGCCAGCTTCCAGCTGAACAATATCCCCTACTGTAAGCTCGCGTCCCGGAATCCGGATGACAACACCATTTCGTACTGCTTTCGCTTCCGGTGCCGCCAGCTGTTTCAAACTATCCAGAGAATTCTCTGCCTTAATGGTTTGCACAGTTCCCAGAATCGCATTCATGGTGATCACGATCAGAATTACCGCTGCACTTTCTGTCTCACCAAGAAACAGCGAAACCGCAGCAGAAACAATGAGGATCAGCACCAGAAAATCTTTGTACTGTTCCAGGAATATCTGAAAGGTACTTTTTTTCTTTCCTTCTGTAAGCTGGTTGGGGCCAAATTTTTCCTGCCGCTTCTTCACTTCCTCATCTGTCAGAAAATCCATGGTTCCGTTTAATTCTTTTCGCACATTGTCTGCTGTCTCGTTGTAATAAGATTTCATAGGCACCGTTCCTTTCTCATTCTGTTTTATTGATAGTATAGGCAAAATTAGAGATAAACAGATATTCGCAATCCGCTTTGCTACGCAGCTCTATGCCAAATAACTGTGGAGCAGTTATTTGGTTAAAAAAAGAGACCTTTACTGCATATAAAAACATGCAATAAAAGTCTCACTGTTTCATCACGATACGGACAGGCATACACCCGTCGAGATTGACGACATCATGAACACTAACGTGCCAGCTACTCCCCTTTATATGGTTTCACTATACTATCCAGAAAAGCATTTGTCAATCACCAATTTATCAATATGTAAATACACCTACTCCATACGGTTCCAGTGGATATGCAAATGAGAAGTCACGGTTGTCGCAGTTCTTCTTCTCAGCCTTGAATGTCTTGCCTTTCTCCAGAAGTCCCTGCTCATTGAGGACCAGTTTGTACTGTTTTTTCTTCGGTACTCCTACACGGTAATCCGGGCGTGCCACTGGTGTGAAATTGCATACAACCAGGATATTGTTGCGGCCTGTCGGAGATTTACGGATAAAGCTAAAAATACTTCTGTCGCCGTCATTGGCATTGATCCACTCAAATGCTGATGGATCATTATCAGCTCCGTAAAGTGCCGGATACTTCTTATACAGATGGAGAAGATCACTGACATACTGCTGCAGCTTCTGATGATTCTCCTCGCCAAGAAGATACCAGTCAAGCTCTCTCGCCTCACTCCACTCACGTAGCTGGCCGAAGTCCTGTCCCATGAAAAGAAGCTTCTTGCCAGGGTGACCGAACATGAATGTATAACCAGCTTTCAGGTTCTTGAACTTATCATCCAGTTCTCCAGGCATCTTCTCAAGCATGGAGCATTTCAGATGTACCACCTCATCGTGGGAAAGAACAAGAACATACTTCTCACTGTAAGCATATGTCATGGAAAAAGTCATCTTGTTGTGATTAAATTTACGGAAATATGGATCCAGCTTCATGTATTCCAAGAAGTCGTTCATCCATCCCATGTTCCATTTCAGGGAGAAACCAAGTCCGTCATCCTCTGCCTTACCTGTTACCATCGGCCATGCTGTAGATTCCTCTGCGATCATCACAGTTCCATGGTTTCTTCCAAGAACAACTGTATTCAGATGTTTAAAGAACTCAACAGCCTCAAGGTTCTTGTTTCCGCCGAATTTATTGGCGATCCACTCGCCGTCTTTTTTACCATAATCAAGATATAGCATGGAGGCAACTGCATCTACACGGAGACCGTCAACGTGGCACTCTTCCACCCAGTAAAGGGCGTTGGCGATCAGAAAGTTCTTGACCTCCGGACGGCCGTAATTATAGATCTTAGTTCCCCAGTCCGGGTGCTCGCCTTGTCTTGGATCTGCATGCTCATATACAGCAGTACCGTCAAAATTGGCAAGTCCATGGGCATCTTTCGGGAAGTGTGCAGGTACCCAGTCAAGAATAACTCCGATCTTCTGGCGATGGAAGTAATCGATCATATATTTAAAATCCTGCGGCGTTCCGTAGCGGGATGTGGGCGCATAATAGCCAGTTACCTGATAACCCCAGGAACCGTCAAAAGGATGCTCTGCGATACCCATAAGCTCAACATGTGTATACCCCATCTTCTTCACATATTCAGCAAGCTTCGGTGCCAGTTCTCTGTAGGAATAGAAACCATCTTCATCCTGCTCTGTCTGCGGATGCTTCATCCAGGAACCAGGGTGTACCTCATAAATGGACATGGCACTTGTATCCGGGTCAAAACTCTCACGGTTCTTCATCCATGTAGCATCTTTCCACTTATAGTTGGTGATATCTGTGATACGGGATGCTGTTCCGGGACGCATCTCTGCTGCATTGGCATATGGATCTGCCTTATAAAGCTCCTCTCCATGAGCTCCTGTAATGTAAAATTTATACAGTTGTCCAAGCTTGGCTCCCGGCACGAATGTCTCATAAACACCAATCGGTCCGACTTTCTTCATCGGGTTCTTCCCTGTATCCCATCCGTTGAACTCACCTACAACAGAAACCGCCTGTGCATTCGGTGCCCACACCGCAAAATATATGCCTTTTTTCCGGTTCTGCGTATCCGGATGTGCCCCCAGTTTCCTGTAAATATCGTAATGCGTGCCTTGACCGAAAAGATACTGGTCGAGCTCCGTAAATTGTAATTTCTTAGCCATTTTCAGGTACCTCCCTTTATAGTTCTGCCACCGTCCGTTCCCCAATTATTAGTGGAGTTTTTTATTCTATAATTATACCAATCCCCTTATTTTCAGTCAAGGAAAAACCCCTGTCATCCGATATGTGTCTATTATCCGACAGTGTCAAATAAAGTCAAAAAAGAGACCTGAATGACACACATTTTGTCACTCAGGTCTCTTTGGTTGATCTCACATATTTTTACTTAGTATTCTTCGCTTCCGTCATCATAGGAACCATCATCATAGGAACCATCATCGTAGCTTCCGTCATCAGAACTTCCATCTTCAGAACCATCAGAATAGTCACTGCCATCGGAAGATCCGTCAGATCCATCGCCGCTTCCGTCGGAACTGCCATCAGAAGATCCGTCGCTGCTTCCATCAGAGCTGTCAGAAGAACCATCACTTATATCAGAACCATCTGCCGCACTGCTGTCTGCTGAAGAATCACTGCTGTCAGAGGAGTCGCTAGAATTTCCGGCATATCCTGCAACACGTCCAGCCTGAAGAGAGCTGTCCCAGAAATCAGAATAGGAAGCACTCTGTAAAGTAACATCCTTAGCCTCTGCAAGCTCGCTGACTGTTACAAGTTTATATCCCTCATTGATCAGCTCCGGGATCAGTTTCTCTGTAGCACATTTCACAGATGGCTCATGGATATCGTGCATCAGAATGATAGAACCATCACTCAGACCGCTGCTCATGATCTCATTATAATCCGCATCTGCGTCCATCAGTTTCCAGTCAAGAGAATCTGTAGACCACATGAAGAACGGCTTACCTACTGCTGCCATCTGCTCCTCTGTGATGGAACCATATGGTGCACGGCAGACCGTTGCTGCCTGTCCGCAGGCCTTTACAAGCTCATCATCTGTCTTCTGGAACTCCTGTACAACAGAATCAAGGTCCATATTGGGAAGTGTCTGTTCTGGATGATCCCAAGTATGGTTTCCGATCTCGCATCCAAGCTGAACCATTCTCTGTACTGTAGACTCACGACCTTCTACGTTCTGTCCCAGCATAAAGAAGGTAACATGGATATTGTACTTCTCAACTGCATCAAGAAGAGTCTCTGTGTACTCTCCCGGGCCATCATCAAAAGTCAGGGCGATCATCGGACGCTTCTGGGAAGGATCGTAAGAACCATCTTCATTAAAGTAGTAATCCTTCACACCCTTCTCAACCCAGCCTGTCTGCATGTAGCCATTCTCATCAAAACTATATGTAGTTCCGTCAATATCTGCAAAACCATTGATATAATATGTACCATCCGGATTCTGATACCATTTGCCGTTGGAATCCTCATGCCATCCTGGTGTCATAACAGAAAGCTTGTCTCCTGCTGCTGTACCTTTTACCGGCATTACTGTAGCATCTGTACTGCTGTTATCTGCTGATGAACCGGATGAATCTGACGAATCTGATGTATCCGCCGATGCAGTGCCATCCTCAGTGCTGCTGTCAGATGAAGATCCTGATGTATTCGCCTGTACATTCACAGTCTCAGCATCTTTACTGCTTCCGCCGCCTACACGATTCGCAATCGGAAGAATTACGCCTCTGACAACAAAAATAAGCAGAAGAACTGCAGCAACCACACACGTCACACGTTTCATCATCCTGCGTCGTCTCAACTGCTGCTGTTTTCTGCGCATTCGTTCACGTAAAACTCTTTTGTCCATTTCTCAAATCCCCGTTTATATATCTATATAACTTTCTTTAATTTCTGCCTTTAATCATACCGCATTTATCATTTAAATACAATGGCAATTCCCGAAAGAATCTCTTAATTTTCTCTTCTGTCTCTTCCGTGCAAAAAACGGTTCCCGAAAAAAATTCCGGGAACCGCACATCGGGTTCTTCTGTTATTCCTCTGGTACCATATCAGTAGCTTCTGCAGCCTCCAGCTCTTCATCTACTTCGCCTTCTGCACTGCTTCCGTCTGTAGAAGGATCATCGCCGTTCTCACCTTGTGTATCACCAGCTGTAACTTTCTCATCTACAGTTGCATTATCCAGGATAAAATCTTCTACTCTGAGAAGCCCGATAGACTCATCTACAGCTGCCTGGCCATATTTATCCACCAGTGCTGCCAGATCCTTGACATCATAAGCCTGAATCAGTTCATCCTGAACAGCAAGAGATTTTTCATCTTCAAGAGTCATATTCTCAGCATCCATAATTCCCTGCACAACCAGGTTCTGTTTCACTTTATACTCTGCATACTGACCACTCTGCTCTTCAAAATCATCCATAGAGATTCCCTGAGCTTTCACGAAATCTTCCAGCGTCATATCACCCTGTTTCGCATAATTCTCATAAAGATTCTTGAATTCTGTTTTTGCTGTATCAAGGTCATCCTGCGGATATTCTTTCACTTCAGATGCTGAGAGCACTGTATTCCATGCTGTTTCACGGAGCGTATTCTGCGCACTTGTCTTCGCTTCGCTCTCAAGAGTCTTGCGGATTTCTTTCTTGTAGTCTTCTGCTGTCTTGCAGTCCGTATTCTTAGCTGCCCATTCGTCAGTAAGTTCAGGTGCTCTCTTGAAGCTCTGCAGAGTTACTTTAAATGTAACTTCCTGGCCGGCAAGATCCTCGGCAGAATATTCTTCCGGGAAAGTAAGGTCAAGATCTTTTGTCTCCCCTTTCTTCATACCGATGATCCCATCCTCGAAACCATCAATAAATGTGCCGGAACCGATCGTCAGCTCATAATTGTTCGCTGTACCGCCATCAAAAGCCACGCCGTCTTTGGTACCTACATAGTTAATGGTAACGATATCGCCATTCTGAACACTGCCTTCTGTTACTTCTTCTGCTTTGTTCTGCAGCTCCTGCTCCACTCTTCCGTCAACAGCATCATCTGTCACTGCTTCCACAGTATTGTCAAGTGAAAGTCCTTTATACTGTCCGATCGTAACATATTTGCTCACATCATCTACAGAGACAAGTCTTGTGTCTCCGGAAACTGCAGTTTTAGAATCTTTATCCGATGAATCTGTACTGTCAGAAGCCTCTGATTCTGAATCTTCCTTATCCGTATTCGTTGTATCCTGCGCTTCTGCTGCAGATTTTGTATCCTCTTTTTTGTCTGTTGCTGTGCCGCAGGCTGTAAATGCCAATGCTGTACACAATGCCAAAACAACAAGATATGCTTTTTTCTTCATATCCTACTCCCTTCATCAAAGTCATCTCGAAAAATCACGTATGGTAAAATTATAGTCTCTTTTTCCTGTATATCTGTAAAATTTATTTACTTAATTTACATTTCGGGAACCGGTGTTGGTCTGGATGAATCCCATACTTCAGATACATCAAAAAGATCGCTTAACATATCCGGATTGTAGTACATTCTGTATCCGTCCAGATTTCTTCTTCCCTGCCTGAAATATTCACTTGTGATCTGTACAAAATACTGGCTGGAATCCACATTGCAGAAATAGCGGTATCCACGGCTCTTATAATACTCATACTTGTCATTATCAGAAGTATAGCCCTCCCAGTCACCGATATCTGCACCAAATGCAAAAATGATCATATCTGTTTTTCCAAGGATCGGTGCTACATATTTCTCCCATTTCTTGTTATCTGTTTTCAGCTCAGCTGCTGTAGATGTTGTAGCATTTCTGTGACCCCAGGTGTGGCTTGCAAATTCCCAGCCGTCTTTTTTCATGGCTTTTGCCACTTTTTTGGCTGCTTTTACTTCTTTATCATAATCAAAATCCGGATTGGCCTTGAGAAAAGCCTTCTGGTCATCCTGCAAGTTCTTCTTTGTCTTATAGGCTCCGTCTGTACGATATCCCAGAACACCATTATAACCGGTCATGGCCAGGATTCCCTTTCTTCCGTGATAAGAAAAATCCGGGTGTTCTTTAATAAAAGAATCCAGGATCGGCACAACATCATAATCACCGGTCACTGTTGTTCCGTCTGCCTTCGTATATTCACATTTGATGTCTCCGTTATCGTCGATCACAAGCTTTGATGCAAATCCGTCATCATCCATGTAATGATAATAGCTGACATCATCCTCAGAGAGAACAAACGGGATCTTGCCCTCAGGAAGCATGATCTTGCCTTTACTCATCGTTCCGTCGTCATTCACAACCGCCATATCATGGGGGCTTACCAGAACATACCCCTTATCATACATGATCTGGAGCATTTTCTTAAATTCACTGACTGTAGTCATCATCTGGTTATATCCGGCTTCATCGGAATCGCCGTCAAAAGCTCTGTCTGTATCCACGATCAGAGAATGGAAAAATACATGGGTGATCTCCTCCAGCGGATATTCCACACAGGCATCTCTCTTCTTCATATAAGCTGCTGCTGCTTCCTGCATCTTATCACTGGTTGCAAATTTCCAGTTATTTTTCAGGATCGAGATCGCGCCCGTATAATCATACTGCTGTGCCAGTTTTTTGGCTTTTTTAAGAAGTGTTTTTTCATCTGAAGATGTGCTGGAAGAAGTATCCTCTGATGCTTCTCGTTTCTGCGTTTCTTTCTCTGCTTTTGCCTCTTCTTTCGGTGTCTCTGTAGCTGCCGGCTGATCTTCCGGATCTGCTGCTACTTTCGCCTCTTCCTCATCCACCTCAGACTGTGTATCCTCAGCATCTGACTCATCAGATTGTGTATCTTCGGCTTCTGCCTCGTCACTTTGCGTATCTTCATTATCCTGCGCTTCTGCCGCCATACTGCCAACCTGTGTGGTGACAGGTACGTTTCCTCCCACAAAAAGCGATGCTGCAAGTACTGTTGTCAGTACACCTGCAATTTTTTTCTTCATAATAATAAGTGGCCCCTTTCTTTAATGTCCCCTCGTTGTTATGCAAAAAATATTCCTATCAGCTCATAGGTGGTACCGGCGTAGGTCTTGCCGGGTCAAAAACATCTTTTGCATTAAAAAGATCTTCCAGAAGTTCCGGATTGTAGTACATTCTGTATCCATCCAGGTTTCTTCTGCCCTGTCTGAAGTATCTGTCCCGGATCTGCACAAAATACTGGCTGGAATCTACATTACAGTAATAATTATATCCCTGCCCTTTCAGATATCCGAACTTGTCACCCGAATAATCTTCTGCATCGGTAATATCCGTTCCAAAAGCAAAAATGATAATATCCGTTCCCCCGATCAGCGGATCTACATTTTTCTTAAATTTCTCGGTATCTGCCTGAAGTTTCTCCAGAGAGATCTGCCCTACATTCTGGTGTCCCCAGGTATGGCTTGCAAATTCCCAACCTTCAGCTTTCATTGCATCTGCCACTTGCTTAGCACCTTTGCGCTCTTTTTCCAGGCTGAAATCCGGATGCGTATTAAGCCATTCCACCTTGTTATCATCCAGGTCAGCCGGCCGGGTCTCATAGCTCTCATCTGTTCTGTATCCCAGAATTCCATTATACCCGGTAAGTGCAATGATTCCTTTGGCTCCTCTGTATGAGAAATCCGGGTGTTCTTCCACAAAACGGTCAATCAGCGGTACCATATCGTAGTCACCCACTGATATGCTTCCATCATCTTCCACGTATTCATTGCGGATCTTCCCCTCATCATCCACAACTAATTTCGTGGCAAAACCGTCACCGTCCATGTAGTGATAATAGCATACATCATCCTGTGAAAGAACAAACGGGATTTTACCTGGAGGAAGAAGGATCTCACCCTCCGTCATATTGCCGTTTTCATCTGCCTTCGCCATGTCCTTGATGCTTACCATAACATAGCCTTCATCATACATGGTCTGGGTGATCTTGTTAAACTCATCAATGGTCGTCATGACCTGATTGTAATCTGCTTCTTTATAATCTCCGTCAAAAGCTTTGGATGGGTCTTTGATCAGTATATGGTAAAAAACATGGGTCACTTTCTCAAGTGGCCACGCGGTACAGGTTGCTTTCGTTTCTTCGTATTTCTTTACTGCTGACTGCATCTTCTTATTGGAAGAGTAGGATGAATCTTTTTTCAGAAGAGAAATCGCTTTATCATAGTTATACTGCTGTGCAAGGATATCTGCCTGCACAAGGGTATCTTTTGCTGCTGAACTTCCTGCAGTATCTGATGTTTGGGAATCTGTCCCACTTCCATCTGATGTTTTTGATACTTCAGAATCTGCTGCCGAATCTGTTTTCGCAGAAGTTCCGTTCTCTGCTTTCGCACTGGCAGAAGTTTTCTCCTGCTGAGATGTAGAAGATTTTTTCCCATTGCAGCTGTTGATCCCTGCGGAAATCCCGCCTATCACTACGATAAGTGCCACCCCCATGGCAACCAGGCGTTTCCTTCGTTCTCTCTGCAAACGTTTTCGTCTTCGCGCAAGCATTCGTTTACGCCATTCTTCATACTCCGGGGTTCCCATTTCCGGGCGTGTTCCCTTGGGCTTTTCCTTCTCCATTTCGTTTTCCTCCATCTCTGGTTTATCCAGACTACTTTTCTGTGCTTTAACTATAGTTATGTCCTGCAATTTTCACACCATACATGGTGAATCACATCACAGTCATTATAACTTGTAAACACTTAAATTTCCACCGTTCCCAGTGTCTTTTTAACTTTTTAATTGCCTTTTTCCTGAAACAATGCTAAAATAATGCTTACGTAATGTAACCGATTGCGAAACAAATATACATACAGGGGGATTCTCAAATGAGTACAGTTACCATTGTTCTTCTGGTCATCCTCGTTATTCTGATCGCAGCATTAGTCGCTCTCTATTTCTTCGGAAAAAAGGCTCAGAAAAAACAGGACGAACAGCAGGCTCAGATCCAGGCTAACAAGCAGACAGTTTCCATGCTGGTCATCGATAAAAAACGGATGCCTTTGAAAGATTCCGGACTTCCGCAGATGGTCATCGACCAGACACCTAAGCTTATGCGCCGTTCCAAACTTCCGATCGTTAAAGCGAAAGTTGGTCCGAAGATCAGCATCCTCATCGCAGATGAGAAAGTTTTCGATCTGATCCCGGTTAAGAAAGAGATCAAAGCAGAAGTCAGCGGTCTCTATATCGTTGGCGTTAAAGGAATCCGCGGTTCACTTGAAACACCGCAGAAAAAGAAAAAAGGCTTCCTTGCAAGATTCCGTAAATAATACAAAATCCGAAAAATTAACCGCTGTGCACTATAGGATATGTCATCCTATAGTGACACAGCGGTTTTTTATTATAATACAAAATCCCTGCAGTCTCTCGGCTGTACCTGGATCGCCAGATAACAGTCTGCCACATGTTCTTCGTTCATATCAAGCGCGTAATCCGCCTTCATGCGAAGATCCTCCTCACTCTCTGTCAGTTCCAGATTCGTGGCTGCAATGCCCATCTGAAGTGTTCCATAAGGAGTTGTGTAATATGTCATGTTTTTCTTGCCCTGCTCAAATACCATATGTACATTGACCAGACCTTTCTTGCTGACTTCCAGTCCTTTCTCGGACATTTTTATGTAGTTGATGGTAGGCTCTGAACTCTCATCCAGAAGCTCCTCATATCTGAGATAATGGGAACCATTGCGGAAATAATACTGTCCCGGAACAACGATCTCGATCGGCTCCTGATCACCCTGGGCATCCATCATCTGAAGTCCTCGTACATGGATCAAAACTTCTTTCTGCATTTTTTCTCTCTCTTCCTAATATTTATACTGCTTACTTCATGATCAGTAAACTTAATTCCTGGGTTTTCTGCGACCTTTGCTCACAAAAAACACCTCACGGAATTTTCTCTGTGCATAGTAACTTTAATATTTTTCGATATCGATCTTCTGCGTCTTCTCCACATTATACGGCAGGATCGAATTGGCAAAATCCTTAAATTTCTCAGCCAGATCACTTACGTAAAAGCGATACGGAAATTCCTCTTCCACTGTCTCATCACTTGCAAGATCCATATCCGCCAAAAGCTTGCGAAGCTCCAGCGCAGTCTCATAAGCCGGATTCACCAAACGTACTTCTTCTCCCATGATCTTACGGATCGTAGAGCGAAGAAGAGGGTAATGAGTACAGCCAAGAATCAATGTGTCGATTTCCTGATCCTGAAGCTCTTTAAGATATCTTCTGGCCACTTCCTCTGTGACCGGATCGTGAAGCCATCCCTCCTCAACAAGCGGGACAAACAGCGGACACGCCTTGCCGATCACTGTGATCTCCGGGTCCAGTTCTTTCAGATAGGAAGCGTGGATACCGCTGCCTACTGTTCCAACTGTACCGATGATGCCTACCCGCTTATTCTTCGTCTCCTGGGCAGCGACCCTTGCACCGGATTCGATCACTCCTATAATTGGAATATCCAGCTCATCACGAACTGCATCCAGGGCAAAAGCACTGGCTGTGTTGCAGGCTACCACAATAGCCTTGACCTTCTGCTCCTGGAGAAAATGGATGATCTGACGTGAATAACGGATTACCGTCTCCCTGGATTTGTTTCCATAGGGAACTCTCGCCGTATCTCCAAAATATACAATTTTTTCGGAAGGGAGATTGCGCATGATCTCCCTGGCTACTGTCAGCCCTCCGATACCGGAATCAAACACACCTACCGGTGCATTTCTATCTATATTCATTGATCTGTTCTCCTGAATTGATTAATCGTTAGAATATTGTATCACCAATCAAGAGCTTTCGCAAGCCAGAAGGAGAGCTTCACAGGCTTAGTTTCATCGGTATCTTCGCCTTTTTCAAAACAGAATTCCGGGTAGATGGTCCCCCACCAGGCGTAGAACTGCGGGTTGCGGAATTTCAGTGTATCAGACTTGTCATCTGTTGTATTTCCTGCCGTATTTCCTGCCGTATCCTCTGAGATGCTAATGTTCTCTGTCACAATATAATTTACGCAGCCTATTGCAGCAGCCATAATTACAACTGTTGCAACCAAAACCCACAGTATTTTCCTGAACCGATCACTTATTCTAAATATCTCTCTGATCTTCCTCATCAGATCTTCCCCCTGTTCCGGAAGCATTTTCCTGGAATATCATCCTCGGGAACTATAATATCCAGTTCATCTGCTCCTCTTTTTTCCTTAAGGTATCTCAATTATTCACGGAATCCTCTGTCTTTATTCACCATTTCCGTAATCCACTTCCAGAAGATCGCCGTCCACCCACACAGAAGGAAGCCAGGGCAGGGTCCCGTCTTTATAAAACTGATGATACACTTCCCTGAGAGTGACACCTTTTTTCTGCTGCCCGGAAGTCCGGTTTTCCTGGATTCCCTGAAGGTATTCCCCTATGGAGCTTTGCTGCGCGCCCTGCCAGCGAAAAACTTCGGAAAGCATCTGCGTGCGGAATACATAAACATCCTCTCCCACATGCTCCTCCTGTTTCAGATAGCGGATAAAAGCCGCCCGATTCTCTTCTGTGAGCATATTTTCGTCCAGGATCACTACCTGCAGATGACCAAGATCCGGATATTTTTCCTGGGAACGGTTGTAGATCTTTTCGATCTCACTGAAATCCGCTCCTGCAATGGTCAGAACTGACACAGGATCTTCATCCGGCTTTTCCTGGCCTGTGGTAACATTCATATCCGGCATTGCATATTTCAGCACAAATCCATTCTCCAGAGTTCCTGCTCCCAGAGCAAGAGGATAGAGTCTTTTTTCCGGTTCCACGGCAGCACATCCTGTTCCAGCTAGGCACACCGCCAGAAACAGAGCCGCTGCTGCCACTTTTTTTCTCCTGTGTCCGCGGTTTCCCATACTGAGAAAAAGCTGTATCACAAGAAGTCCCGGCACAAAAACATATCCAAGATAACTGCCATAATAATCCCTGATCCCGTAACCGCTCCAATTATATATGGAAAGAATCCAGCCAGCCACAGGGATCCAGTATCTTCCAGTTCCCAACTTTGTCCGCGCCGCGATCTGGTTCCCATAATGAAACAGGCTTCCCATGGAAAAAAACAGCCCAAACACAAGAAATCCCATCCAGATCACATCAAATCTGGCCAGCACATTTCCCAGAAGATCCGCGCCATCCAGAAGCGGCAGGATAGGATATGCCTCCGTGAAAAGTCTCTCTCGTCCAAACACAGACGGAAGAAGGATCTGCATTCCAAGCACAACGCCGCACACTGTAAGCAATCCCAGAATCAGCGGTTTCCTTGCACTTCCCTGTTTTTCTACTTTATCCAGTGCAAAAGGCAGAAGTCCCACCCCGGAAAAAGCACATAAAAGTCCCCAGGTGCTGCCCATCCACTTCTCTCCTGAAAATCCACTGTTCTCTCCATTCCAGACTTCAAGGAAATATTCCGTTTTTCCCTGACCTGCGCTTAAGATCATCAGAAGGATGATTCCCGCCAGAAAGATCCCTCCTGACACCTCCGCGATCCTTCCTCGCCGCTGCATTCCCCGATGTGTCCCCAGACTGCAGGCTGCCACTGCCAGAAGAGAAAGCCATTTTCCGGAAATGCCGCTGATCAGGCTTGATGGAACTACCTGTGAGATAAGATCTGCAAGAAAAGCAGCACTTAAGATCACATATGCCAGAAAGAAAAGTCCAATAAACCGTATAGCAATATTTCCAACAGTTTTGGCCATTTCACTGCATGCAGGTCCCAGCCTGATCAGCCAGATCACATAAAACAGAAGAAGAACTGCCGCTGTCACTGTCCCTGCCACTGCACTTTTCCCGATCATGGAGCCACCCTGAAACAGGCACAGCAAAAACGGCGCAGGAAATACCAGTATGATCTGCCTGAAAAGCTGCCTGTGGGAAATCCTGTTGTTTTCTGCGAATCTCATACGTCTTTTCCTTTCTGCCGCCAGGCCAGAGTTCTAAGTCTTCTTTTCTGGTCACTCCGCGTATAAATCGGCCGGAATTTTCGTTTCCGGAAGGGGAACCGCAAGATCCTTCCCCCAGTTTCCGACTCTCCGTTTTTTTCTACGAAAGGCACCAGATATGGGACACCAAAACTTAAAAGTCCGGCTAAATGTGCAACTGTGAGATACAGTCCCAGAACGATCCCAAATATCCCTAAGTATCCGCCCAGAAACAGAAATCCATATTTCAAAAGCCGGAATGCAGAAGCAAATTCTTCGTTTGGAATCGCCAGGGAACCAAGTGCAGTCAGGGCTACAATGATAACCACCACCGGGCTTACCAGATTAGCTTCCACTGCTGCCTGTCCGATGATCAGGCCTCCCACAATACCGATGGCATTTCCAAGTTCCCCGGGAATCCGTACGCCAGCTTCCCGGATCAGCTCGAATGAGAGTTCCAGAAATACAAGCTCCACCACACTGGAAAAAGGCACGCCTTCCCTTGCCTGGGCAAAAGAAAGGATCAGATTGGCAGGGAGCACCTGTGTATGAAAACGGATCGCAGCCAGATAAAGTCCGGGAAGAAACGTTGCCACAGCCATGGCCAGATACCGCAGCACCCGCAGAAAAGAAGTCATCTCAAAACGATTGTACCAGTCTTCGCTGCTTTCCATGAAGCTGTTGAAAGCTCCCGGAAGTACCAGCGCCACAGGCGAGTTGTCACAGAGCATAACTGCTTTTCCATTAAGAAGTTCCTGCGCAGCGCGATCAGGCCGCTCCGTTGTCTGAAACTGCGGAAACGGTGAATACCAGGCTTCTTCGGTCAGCTGCTCCAGCATACCGCTGTCCAGTATTCCGTCCACTGTAAAGGATTCCAGACGCTCTTTGATGGATTCCAGAAGTTCTTCATGTACAAGATCATCCACATATAATAACTGGACTACTGTGTGGGAGCGCACGCCTACGTCCTGCTGTTCCACTTTCAGTCTGGTATCCCGGAGACGTTTTCGTATGAGGGCCGCATTTGTTTTTACGCTGTCGCAAAAGCCCTCTTTGGAACCTCGAAGGACTTTTTCTGTCTCTGCCTCGGATACATCCAGGCCAGGATATCCTTTACTGGATATTTTCATGGCTTTGTCATAGCCATCCATAAAGAAAACAGCATTTCCCGCAAGCATGGCAGAAAAGACTTCTTCCATGGTAGATAATTCTTCTGCATCAGCGATTCCAAGACTGTTTTTCCGTATAAATTCCCAGATCTTTTCTGCCGGTATTTCCCAGAAATGATTCACCATTTTTCCAATGGCAGAGTCATCCAGCATCATATTGGAAACTGTAACTTCGATATAAACCATAAGGCAGTTTACCTTGTGGCCTTCCCCAAGGACCATGGGGCGGATCAGAATGTCGTCGCAGTTTTCACAGCGTTTTCGGATGTATGTTTCGTTCTCGTGGAGTGATGCTGATATTTTTTTATCTTCCACAATATCCCCTCCTTTCCAGGCATACACGTATAAGCAAATAACTTCCACATCAAGTGAATATTCGCAATCCACTCAATATCCAATAAATCGGACATCCATAATAAATTCCCATACGAAAAAAGAGAGATGCCCTTCTGACATCTCTCTTAATATCCCCATATATCTTATTTTTATGCTTTCTTCTTGTCTTCTTTCGCTTCGTTCTCCGCGCGGATGGTACGGATGATAGCCTTCCTCTGGTTCTCAAGATGATTGAAGGAGATCTCCTGCGCTTTCTCCACATTTCCATCACGGATCGCTTTCACCAGCTCCTCATGTTCATTGACAAGAAGATTCCTGGTCTGCTCTTCTTTCAGATATTCCACACGGTAGCGGTACATCTGCTCTCTTAAGTTATTCAGTACCTGGTTCAGACGTTTGTTGTCTGATGCCTGGTAAATGATCTCATGAAAAGCAACGTCCGTCTCAGCAAGCCGTACCAGATTTCCTTCTGCCTTAGTCTTCTCAAATTCCTTGGCTGCCACCCAGAGCCGCCCCAGCTCTTCCTCAGTGATCAGCTTGCAGGCTTTCTCTATCGCAACATTCTCAAGGGCAATACGCACCTCCAGAACATCATTGAGATCTTTCTCCGTGATACTTGCAACCTGGGCCCCTCTTCGTGGGATCATCACCACCAGCCCTTCCTGTTCCAGCTTACGCATGGCTTCACGAACCGGAGTTCTGCTCACACCCAGTCTCTCCGCAAGAGCGATCTCCAGAAGTCTTTCCCCTGGTTTTAGCTCGCCTTTCAGGATCGCCTGCCGCAGAGTGTTGAAAACAACATCTCGAAGCGGCAGATATTCATTCATATCCACAGAAAAATCACTTGTCATCTGTAACTCCTCCATCCCTGTTGTAAATATCCGTGGCAAATACAGTCTTCGCAAGGCCGCTCTTTCTAAGGCTCTTGGCTGCAGCTGCCATCTTATCCCTATTGTCAAAGATTCCAAATACCGTCGGGCCGCTTCCGCTCATCACTGCTTTCAGTGCGCCCTTCTCTTCCATCAGATTCCTGATTTCTCCGATCACCGGATACTGACGGATGATTCCCGGCTCAAAAACATTCTCCATTTTGGATGCCATGGCGTAAAGATCACCATTCTCAATATCCCCGATCATTCCATCGATATCCGGATGTTTTCCGATACCGGCAAGATTCAGCTTCTCATATGCCGTCTTGGTTGAGACATTGATTCCCGGCTTGCCTACGAGAACGTAGCACTTCGGAACTTTCGGAAGACAGGTCAGTTTCTCACCGATCCCTTCTGCCAAAGCAGTTCCCCGCATGATACAATACGGAACATCTGCTCCTACTTTCACTGCACGTTCCATCAGCTGTTCTTCGGTAAGTCCCAGATGGAACATCCGGTTCACCCCTACAAATGCAGCCGCTGCATCAGAACTTCCGCCTGCCATTCCAGCTGCCACCGGGATAAACTTGCGGAGCTTGATGGAAAGTCCCTCTTCAACACCGAACTCATCCATCAGCATCTCTGCCGCTTTATACACAAGATTTCTTCTGTCTGTCGGAATAAACGGAAGATTCGTTGTCAGCACGATTCCCGGTCTTTTTGTCTTTCGTATATCAAGGATATCATACATACGGATCGTCTGCATGATCATGCGCACCTCATGATAGCCGTCCTCTCTCTTTCCCAGAACATCAAGTCCGAGATTGATTTTTGCCATTGCTTTTAACCGCATATGTCCCTCCATTTGTACTTTGTATACAGTATTTATACTTATATTTTATATGATTTTTACATTCTTTTCAACAGCAAAATATTCCTGCTTTTTTCTGTTATGTGATAGTTTTTCTCATTTGATCTGGCCTTCAACTTTTTTCACTACAAGGATAGGAGTTCCCGGGGAAAGCTCCTGATTTTCTTTCAGTCCGTTCAGTTCCCTGATCTCCTCAACCGATGTGTGGTATTTTCTTGCGATATCCCAGAGTTCATCTCCTGGCTTCACCATATAGATCAGGATTCCCGGCATGGCCTGGATCTTTTTCATGTCCAGCGGCTTTTCTTCCACTTTATCTATGACAAAAACTTCTTCTTTACTGACAGCCAGAAGATTTAAGCCAACCGACGCACGGATCTCGATTTCATTTCCATCTGCCATTGCTGCAGAAAGCTGCTCCAGTTCTGCTTTTAGCTGATACGTGCTGTCCTCACGGATCCCACGCGCCTCCACCACATAAGTAAACGGCAGCATGGCTTCCATGGAATAAAATGGCATGCTGTCATTTCCGATGATATACAAAATCTTCAGCATCACCACGCCCTGGGCTTCCACTCCGTTTTCCACGATCCTGGTCTTATCGATCTTCACTTTTCCCTGGCTGTGGCAAAGCTGGAGGATTTTTCCCTGGGTCTCCTTGACCTGGATCCGCTCACTGACCCTGCATCTGGAAAAATTCCGCACAAGAAGCCGGTCCAGAACTTCTGTCTTTCCTTCCGGAACACATTCACGAACAGGTGTATAGATATCTGTCACCAGTTCATATTCTTCCTCTCGGAAAAATTTCATATCCAGTTCCAGCACTACATCAGAAACAAAGATCCGCTCCTCGCCATCTGCATCCGGCTTTGCTTCCAGACTCTGGTGCATTACAGATACTGTGATATCCGGGATCAGTTCTTCTGTACAGCCGGTGCACTCCACCTCACCGGAGAAAGGCATGGAATATTCCAACCACTGCACAGGAGCTTCCGTATCCTCTGATTCATACAGCACAAAAACCGACAGCTCACCCCTGGCTTTTACTGTATTTTCCTCGGGTTTCAACTCCAGCCCCCGTATATCCATGGTGTACCAGATCAGTCCGGAAATGTCCGGCCGATTGGAAACAATGGTGTATTCATCCTTGATCCGCAGGGTATCTTTTTTATGTACGCCAAGTCCCAGAAAGCGGATCTGTTTTTTTCTGGCAGATACATCAGGTGTATCCAGTGCCACAGGAATCCTGATCTGGTTCGTCTCATCCACAGCTGCGCAAAAAGTTACCAGTGCTTTGATATTCAGCTTCCTGGAATGGATCAGACGGATCGTAAGATCCTCAATCTCCCACTTCAGGCACATTTTGTCTCCATTTGTGATATCTTTCAGGTTCAGAGTTTCCTCAAACGGAAGTTTTGCAGTAAGACTGCTGACAATTCCGCTCTCTTCCCCCACATAAAGCACATCCACTTCCAGATTTCCGGTGAGGATCCCTTTTCCGTCTGTGAGACGCACATCTTCCATGATAATGCGTCCTTTATGCTGGATCAGCCTTCCCACATCCGGCTTTGCATCCGGCACATTAAAATCCTCGTCAAAAGTAATCTGGCTTCTTGCATGACTTTTTTCTCTTAACACCTGTATGCTTTCTTTTTTTAATTCCACTGCCTATTCCCCTTTCTCAGATCCGCTGTCTGCCTTTCCTTCCCGGAAAACTACCGGTTTCTTCTGGGGTTCTGTTTTTATGACAATGCATGGATAAGAAGGAACTCCGGCCTCATTAAGATCTTTCGGGCCAATAAGTTTTGTAACAAAAAAAAGCCCGTTTGAGGAGGCTCCCAGTTCTTCCACCTGAATGCTGTATCCTCCGCTCATCTGCCGCCCGTAGCCTTTTGCCAGGTACAGGGCATCTCCCGTTTCATAGCTCAGCTGAAATTCTTTTTCCTTTTTTTCATTCATGATCTCATCCAGTGCCGCAGGGATATCCTGGCGTTCCACCACTGTATAATCAACCGGTTTGCGTTCTTCTTCCTCGATCCGGACAAGACCGCAGCCGGACAGGACAGCCGCCAGTACCAGGGCTGCAAGCAGACAAACTGCTTTTTTCATAATGCGCTTCTCCGTTTTTCCGCATTACTCAGTATTTATTCTATGTAATCCGGGAAAGATTTATTGCAACTATCTGAAATTCTTCGTATAATAAAAGAATGCCGCGGCCATTTTTAAAGCCGTAAAGTGTTCAAAAACAGAAAGGACAAAAGATATGATTCGATTTATACTTGTCTGTATCACAGTGATCGGATATCTGGTGCTGACAATCCCGGTTCTTCTTGTAGAATGGATCATCGGGAAATTCTCTTCCATGAAAAAAGATATCAGCTCCCTGCGTATGGTGCAGGCCATCTTTAAATTTATCCTGTGGCTTACAGGAGCCAAGGTAACAGTGATCGGTGAGGAGAATGTCCCGAAAGACCAGTCTGTTCTCTACGTTGCCAACCACAGGAGCTATTTTGACATCCTGCTCACATACAGCCGCTGCCCGCGACGTACCGGCTATGTGGCCAAGAAAGAGATGGAGCGTTACCCGCTGCTTTCCAACTGGATGCGCAATCTCTACTGTCTCTTCCTTGACAGAGAAGATATCAAGCAGGGACTTAAAACCATCCTCCAGGCTGCTGATTATGTGAAATCCGGCATTTCTGTCTGTATCTTCCCGGAGGGAACCAGAAACAAGAACGCCGATGAACTGGATATGCTGCCATTCCATGACGGAAGCTTCAAGATCGCAACCAAGGCAAAAAGTCCTATTATCCCTATCGCGATCAGCAACTCCGCCAATATCTGGGAAGCCAATTTTCCAAAAATGACACCTACACATGTTGTCATTGAATACGGCAAGCCGATCATCCCGTCTGAACTTGACCGTGATACACAGCGTCATCTTGGTGCCTACACCCAGAATATCATCAAAGAAATGCTTATAAAAAATAAAGAGCTGGTATGATCCCAATGCACAGCCCCTTGTCTCACAGGGGGCTATGCTGGATCACACCGGCTCCTTTTTTATTTATGAAGGGGTATTTTTATTCGGATCTTTCAAGAACATCCGTTCCTCTCCCCCGATTGTGGGGACCTTATCTATGTATTCTTTTCGGATATCTTCGGACATGGATTTGAACAGCTGCTCTTTCGTCTTCTATCCTTAGTTTCCATACGCTCAGTTGTCATTTCTTCCTTCAGGCGGCCCTGAATATCTTTCAGGCACTCCAGAAGAAGCGGATTAAAGGTTCCGCACTCTCCGTTCAGGATCATCTCCACAGCTTTCTCATGTGAATAAGCTTTCTTGTATACACAATCGCTGATCAGCGCATCATATACATCAGCTAGGGCAACTACCTGTGCGGAAATCGGGATCTCTTCACCTTTCAGGCCGTCTGGATAACCTTTTCCATCGTAACGCTCATGATGCCATCTGCAGATATCATGGGCAATCCGTACCAGCGGCTCATTTCTGTAATATTCCAGGCTCTCAAACATAGAAGCTCCGATGGCACTGTGGGTCTTGATGACCTCGAATTCTTCCTTGGTCAGTCTTCCAGGTTTATTGAGGATCTTGTCATCAATGCCGATCTTTCCAATATCATGAAGTGCAGATGCTGTAACGATCATTTTGCGCACAGCTCCGGAAAGATCATAAGTCATGAACCACCAGTTCAACTGGTGGTTTGATTCTGCCCCTATAAGGGGCCTA
>CAVBVT010000030.1:0-24954 GCA_963598855.1 Eggerthellaceae bacterium | reverse complement strand
GTAAAGAAATTTTCGAGAATCGTATGTGTTTCACTGTTTAGTTATCAAGGTTTGTCTTGTCTGTCTCTCGGACAGCTCGTTTATTTTATCTCATCTCATTTCGTTTGTCAAGTACTTTTTTCAACTTTTTTCAAACTCTTTTTTGATGATCGTCTGCCTCGCTGACAGCTTGTTTACTTTATCATGTTTGCAAGCGTTTGTCAACAAGTTTTTTTATTTTTTTGAAAAGTTTGTTTTTTTCAAAAAAATAACGGAGAAGGAGGGATTTGAACCCTCGCGCCGCGTTAGCGACCTATACCCTTAGCAGGGGCACCTCTTCGGCCTCTTGAGTACTTCTCCAGACTCCGAACTCATAATTTCTTATTAAATTGGAGTGCATTTCTTCTGTGTTTTCATCCGAAACGCAGGTTTAATTATAGCGGAAACCGCTATGCTTTGTCAACACTTTTTTTTACTTTTTTTACATTAATTTTATTTTATTGTGATAGATGGAAGATATGAAAAAGTATATACTATTGTTTATTGCTTTTTACCGCTTTATTACATGGCTTTATTGCATGTGGCTACGCACGTCACATTTTCAATGTGGACAGTGCGAGGGAAGGCGATCTCAGAGTTCCGAAGCCCGAATGCCCTCCCTCGTGCTCCTACCCCGTTGGGCACGGAAGGAGTGTTACATCTTTGATGTGTAACACTCCTGACTTTAGTCTGTATGCTGCGGTATTCAGTGTGGGGCGTTGTGCCGATTTGATAGCTGTACTTAGCATAGTGTAGTGTACATGGCTGGTGCTTTGTGTCAGGCAGACACCATAACATAAATAGAATAATAGATAACTTTCTCCTGTCAGTATATGCCAAAAAGAGGCCGCACACCCATGCGGCCTCTCAGCATTATTGATCTACTCTCTCTCGAGCAGATATTCGATTAGATCATCCAGAAATTATCTGTGCAGACAATTTTCCTGTAAGTCTCAAACTTAAACCACTTATTATGGAATTCAGACTTATTATCAGCTGCCTTGTACTCATCCAGGAACTGCTGGTAGTCGGCGTTGCTGCGGATTTCAAGGGCAAAGCCTCTTTCATCTACGACAGGGAGTCCCATAAAGGCATACTTGTCCAGCGGAATAATATCCAGTACCTTCTTATCACGGATAAGGACAGCTGCATTGTCTTCCAGAGATACAATGTCGAAATAACCCGGATACTCGAAGCTGTCACCTTCTGCAGGTACAGTATCCCCTACATGATAGGTTTTGACCTCTTTATCCGCTTTGGAGAGCAGTGCGTTCTCAAGGTTAAAATAGAACTCTTCAAAGACATAACCGCCAACCTTCACATCATCCTTCTGGAAGTATGGTTTCTCACCTTCTGTGTCTACAGTTTCTACTACACCGCAGGCAGATGTCATATGGCTGACACGATCGATCAGGATCAGCTCACCAAGAGTCTTGTTTTTCTTAAACTCATCCAGTACGACCTTATCAGAAAGACCTATCTTGCACAGAGCGATCTCATTCTTCTCGATGGTATCCGCAGGCAGATGCTCCCCGGTATTTACATCAGTCTTAAACTCAATGCTCTTGATCACACCTGCGATCTTCTTTGTACCAAGCTTCACAAGATACTCCTTGCCCACTTCAAGCCTGGAATCATCCATCCACAGAAGTGTAGCCTCGAAACCTTTTGCCACAGGAATCTCATTATTATTGGTAAGAACACAGCCACGGCTGACATCTACCTCTTTATCCAGCTGGATTGTAACCGCCTGGCCTGCAACAGCCTCCTCACGGTTGTCACTGCCCACCAGGATCGTCTTAACAGCCGCTGTCTCGTTGCTGGGAAGCGTTGTGATGGTATCGCCTACACGAACCCTGCCGCTCTCGATCTGACCCTGGAAACCGCGGAATTCGTGGTTTGGACGGGAAACACGCTGAACAGGCAGATAAAACTCACTGACATTCTCAGCCTCGGAAACATCCACAGTCTCAAGATGCTCCAGAAGAGCTTTGCCCGTATACCACGGCATGTTCGGAGACTTCTTGGTTACGTTATCACCCTCTGTAGCACTGACAGGAATGATCACAACATCCTGAAGCCCCAGAGTCTTTGAAAGCTCATTAATATCCTTCACGATCTCGTCAAAACGGCTCTCGCTGTAATCAACAAGATCCATCTTGTTAACAGCAAATACGAAATGATGGATACCCATCAGAGCGCAGATACGTGCATGACGTCTTGTCTGCACCAGAACACCCTGCTTTGCATCCACAAGAATAATGGAAAGCTGGGCAAAAGAAGCTCCAACTGCCATGTTTCTTGTATATTCCTCATGACCAGGAGTATCCGCAACAATAAAACTTCTCTTATCCGTTGTAAAATAACGGTAAGCAACATCAATGGTGATTCCCTGCTCACGCTCTGCCATCAGACCATCCAGAAGAAGAGAATAATCAATGGCACCACCTCTGGAACCTACCTTGCTGTCCAGAAGAAGGGCTTTTTCCTGGTCTGCATATAAAAGCTTGGAATCATAAAGAATATGGCCGATCAGTGTAGACTTTCCATCATCCACACTTCCGCAAGTGATAAATTTCAGTAATCCGCTCATCCTAGAAGTACCCCTCTCTCTTTCTTTTTTCCATGCTGGCAGCTCCGCCGTCGGAATCGATAACACGTGTAGTTCTCTCAGATTCCACAGAGCTTAAAGTCTCGTCAATGATCTCGTCCAGTGTCTCCGCGTCAGACTCGATACCACCTGTCAGAGGGTAGCATCCAAGAGTACGGAAACGAACTTTTTTCATCTGCGGCTGCTCACCTGGATTCAGACGCATTCTGTCGTCATCCACCATGATGATGTTGCCGTCTCTGTATACAACCGGACGCTCTTTTGCAAAATACAGCGGAACGATCGGGATATTTTCTCTCTTAATGTACTGCCAGATATCTGTCTCAGTCCAGTTTGAGATCGGGAAAACACGGATGCTTTCGCCTTTGTTGATCTCAGTGTTGTAAAGCTTCCACATCTCCGGACGCTGGTTCTTCGGGTCCCAGGCCTGTTCTGCATTACGGAAGGAGAAGATACGCTCTTTTGCACGGCTTTTCTCCTCATCACGACGGCCGCCGCCAAATGCAGCTGTGAAACCGTATTTCTTAAGAGCCTGTTTCAGGGCCTGTGTTTTCATGATATCTGTATATGCGGAACCGCTGTCAAAAGGATTGATTCCCTGTTTCACACCGTCCTGGTTAATGTACTCAAGCATTTCGATCCCAAGATCTTTTGCAGTCTTGTCACGGAACTCGATCATCTCTTTAAATTTCCAGGTTGTATTTACATGAAGAAACGGGAATGGCGGTTTCTCCGGGTAAAAAGCTTTCATCGCAAGATGAAGCATTACAGAACTGTCTTTTCCTATAGAATAAAGCATTACCGGCTTTTCGCACTCTGCTGCAACTTCACGGATGATATAAATTGCCTCTGCTTCCAGCTCATCCAAATGTGATAATCCACTCATATCTGATCTCATCCTCCTGTTCCGGCCGCCAAAACCGGCAGCACCTATCTTCTAGTATTTATTCGAATTTCGCCGATCCACATTGATCACGGATGTGGAACCGTCTGTTTTTGTAATGATCCAGTGAAGGATATCACCTTCGCTTTTTACATTCATGATACTTCCGTTACCGCCGATATCTGCACCAAGGAAAAAGTCAATGGCACCGGCTTTACATTCCTTTACACAAGAAACGCAGCCCCAGCAGTTTTTCGGATATTTCATCACGGCTTTTTTGTCTTCCATGACGATCAGGGTTCCCGGACATACTTCACTGCACTTTCTGCAGCCAACACATTTTTTCTGATCAATTCGTATGCTCATATGTGTCCTCCTTTACAATGTCACGGAAAATGATCTTGATCTCGCCGTTTTCCAGTTTCGAATTTACATATTTATAAAATTCCTCATCAGTTTCCGGATGATCCAGATTTTCATTGAAAGAATGCCATCTGGTCTCTTTTCGGTTTTTCAGATGAGCGATCAGTGAACGGCACACAATGAGACGCTCACGAAGTTCGTATGCAAACATCAGCTCATGCATATCTGCTGCCGCTGTTTTTTCGGCAAGGGCCTGAAGCCTGACGATCTTTTCATCTGCAAGATCAAGCTGTTTCTCATTGAACTGATAATTGGAAGCAATTCCTCCTGCGTACTCATCCATGACTTTCTGCATGGCTTCCTCAAGCTCTTCCACAGAAAATGCCGGTGCATCCTCATTACGGAACTTTTCGTACTGAGAAAGGATTTTTTCTTCCTGAACTTTGATCTCCGCTTCTGTGGTAATATCCGCTTCTTTCAGAAATCCTGTTGAAAACTGTTTCACCATATCCAGTGCTGCAATTTTTCCTTCCGCAAGTGCTCCTGTTACATATTTCTGCGGACATCCGCCTGCAACATCACCTGCTGCATAAAGACCTTTCACTGTGGTCTCACGGCCTGTGTTTACCCAGTAGCCACTGGCTGTATGGCCGCCTACGATGTACGGCTCTGTTCCCTGGATCTCCACATCCTGCTCGCTTGGGTTCTTTCCGCTTTCGATCCATTTCAGTGTCTGGCTTGGTGCCATGTTGAGATAAGCTTTCAGAAGATCTTCATCCTGCTCTTTCGTGATCCCTGTAGTCTTCAGGTAACACGGGCCATGGCCAAGCTGATTTTCCCGGACTGTTCCGTAAACTCGCTCGCTTGTGGTCAGACCGTATTTTGTCTCATAGATCTCGCCTGCTGCATTGATCTGTTTTGCGCCGACACCCTGTGCGATGGTTCCTGTGGGAGCGATGGTGTCCTTGCAGCGAAGAGCGATAAAACGCATCTCAAAAGATGTCATTTCTGCGCCTGCCAGGATTCCCATTGCGTATCCTGCACCTGTGTTAAATGGCGGATACCACATCTTATGTCTGGAAAATCCCGGATTGTTCGGTTTATAAAGTCCCGCCGCTCCGCCGGTTGCAACAAGAACTGCTTTTGCCCGGATAATGTAAGCGGTTTCTTCCATAATAGAGAAACCAACGGCTCCGTAAACCTGTCCGTCTTTTACAAGAAGGTCTGTGATGTTTACATAATTCAGAACCTCTACATTCTCAGCTTCATGAACTGCATCCGCAAGAAGCGGTTTAAAATTCTCACCGTTGATCTTGATGTTACGGTTTCCTCTGGCTACATAATCGCCATTTTCATCCTTCAGGATCACAAGGCCAAGTTTTTCCATCTTTGCGGTAACTTCGTTAAAGTTCTCCGCTGCTGTAAGAAGAAGATCCTGTCTTACGATCCCTGCGGCATCTTTTGTGGCATAATCTACATAGTCCTGAGGTTTGCGGCCTTTTACAATGTAGGCATTGATGGCGTTGACACCTGCTGCCAGACAGCCGCTTCGCTTGATATTTGCTTTTTCTGCAATCAGTACTTTGCCGGCTTTCTGTTCTGAGAGAACCAGCGCCGCGTAGCAGCCTGCGGTACCTCCGCCTATGATCAGCACATCCGTTGTAATTTCTTTTGTGTTTAATCTGTTTTTCATACTCATCACTCTGTTATCTGAATCTCATGTACAGTTACATTTTTTTCTTTGTCTACGCCGAAGGCCTTCAGCACCGGGTTTTCTGCATCCATAAGGGAGAGGATCAGATATTCGATGTTCGGGTCAAAAGCAAGTCGTTTGTCTTCTTCGGAAGGCCTTGACGGAGACTCCGGATGAGAATGAAAGTTTCCGATCATCTGGTATCCGTTCTGGCGGATATCTTTGATCGCGTTCAGCTGTTCTTTCGGATCCATGGAAAAGTGCTCGTTGCTTTCGTCGATGTTTGTCAGCAGATACACCTTCTCGATGGTCTTTACATCGCCCTCAATGGTCCCGCCCAGAAGGCCGCAGGACTCATTGGGAAGTCCCTTTCTGCAGTGGTCTAATATTTTTTCGTAATCTTCTTTTTTTAATTTCAGCATTATCTTCGCAGCCTCCAATGGGTTTCTATACTTATTTATACTGCCTGCACCAGCAGACACTTTTGACTTCTATATGATCAGTGTTTCAGCTCGCACACAGCCTGCTCGTAATCGATCAGCTCTGTGATGGTCGGATTATCGCCGCATACCGGGCAATGGTGGTTCTTCGGAAGTTTTACGGTACGGAATGTCATCTTCAGCGCATCGTAGGTAAGAAGTCTTCCTGTAAGAAGGTCGCCCTGTCCGATGATGTACTTGATAGCTTCCATTGCCTGAAGGCTTCCGATCACGCCGCCCATGGCTCCGATAACACCAGCCTGCTTACAGGTCGGTACTGCATCCTTTGGCGGCGGGCTCTGGAATGCACATCTGTAGCATGGTCCCTGTCCCGGAACGTAAGTCATCAGCTGTCCCTGGAAACGGATGATACCTGCATGTGAAAACGGTTTCTCAGCCATTACACAGGCATCGTTGATAAGGAATTTTGCAGGGAAGTTGTCAGTTCCATCCAGAATGAAATCGTAATCTTTTATCAGATCCATAATGTTGCTGGAATCTACAAAAGTATGATATGTATTTACAGTAACATCCGGGTTGATTGCTTTCATGGTCTCAGCCGCAGACTCTACTTTCAGTTTGCCAACATCTGCAGTTGTGTGGATGACCTGTCTCTGAAGATTGGAAAGGTCTACCTCATCTGCATCTACGATTCCGATGGTTCCCACACCTGCTGCTGCAAGGTAAAGGGCTGCCGGTGCTCCAAGTCCGCCGGCTCCGATGATCAGAACCTTGGCATTCAGAAGCTTTTTCTGGCCTTTTACTCCAACCTCTTTCAGGATAATGTGGCGGGAGTAACGCTCAAGCTGCTCATTTGTAAAAGCCATTATCTTGCGCCTCCTCCCATGTAGTACAGGAACTCAACAACGTCGCCGTCTTTTACAACTGTGTCCGGAACGTCTTCTTTGCTGATGAATTCATCGTTAATGGTTACGGTTACATACTCAGGACTTTCGATATCCTCTTTCTCAATAAGCTCTGTAAGTTTCAGTCCGTCTTCGTATTCTTTTTTATTTCCTGCAACTGTGATTGTCATTTCTCTGTTCTCCTATTCTTCAACTTTTCTTACGATCAGCGTATAAGTTCCGTCTTCATTATCTTCAAGCTTCAGGATCTGATGTCCTTCTTCTTTTACGCTTCTCGGTACATTCTGTACTGGCTCGCCATCGTTCATTTTGATTGCCAGGATCTGTCCGTCGTCCAGTTCCTCAAGTGCTACTTTTGCTTTTACAAAAGTTACCGGGCAAACTACATCGGTAATATCTACTGTATCATCAATCTTAATATCAGCCATTGTATGCTCCTTTCAAAACTTCCTGAAGTTTCTCAGCACCTACCCGGTCGATGGTAAATTTAAAACGCTCTCCCGGATTTGCATAGTCATCAAAGAACTGGATCGCTGCATCGGTCACTCTGAAAAGCTGTTCCTCCGAAGTGATCAGTGGAAGGAATTCCTGTCCCTTGCTGATGTGATTTCCAAACGTTCCGCCAAAGGAAACGATAAATGCTTCGTTTACATCCCATGCATCTACAGGACAGGATTTTGCACATCTGCCACAGTAGTTGCATTTCTCTGTGTCGATCACCAGCTTGTCATCTTTAAAGGAGATGGCGTTTTCTCTGCAGGCTTTTTCGCAGACACCACAGTGGATACATGCGTCTTCTTTCCAGCTGACCTGTGCTGCTCCCTTGATTCCTACATCATTCTCCTCTGCTTTCAGACAGTTGTTCTGACATCCGGTAACACCGAATTTGAATTTATGAGGAAGCTCTCTTCCGAAATATCTCTCATTTAATTTCACCGCAATGTCATAGCTGTTGATGTTTCCGCTTGGACAGACAGCGTTGCCCTGGCAGGCTGTAACTGTACGGACTCTCGGTCCGCAGACACCAGGTTTGCATCCGCCTTTCGCAAGATCATCTTTTACATCATCAATATCATCTAATTTAATGAACGGGATCTCAACTCCCTGTCTGGATGTAAGATGTACATATCCGTCACCATATTTCTCAGCTACTTCTGCGATCTTCTTAAGGTTTTCTGCTGTAAGCGTACCGCCTACACAGGCAAGACGAAGAGAAAAATTATTTTTCTGCTTCTGTCTCATGAAACCACCTTTTTTTAATGTAGCGTAATCTACTTTTGCCATAGCGAACTCTCCATTTCTCTGCTGGTGCAGCTCTCGATTTTATCGGTTATTTTCTATCGCTTCTTTGAAATCTTTCTTTAAATCTTCAATATCTTCAATTCCCACGCTGATGCGGATCAGGTCTTCGAATACTCCGGACTGCTGTTTCTCCTCGTCGGAAATGTGTGCCGCGATGGTGGATTCCGGATGGATAACCAGCGTTTTCGTATCTCCGATGTTGGAAATGATCAGCGGGATCTTCAGGGAATTAATAATGGAAAAAGCTTTCTCCTTGCTTCCGGTTCTCACGGTTACGATAGCTCCGTAACCATTCCTGAACTGCTTTTTCGCAATTTCATGATAAGGGCTTTCTTCCAGTCCCGGATAATTTACTTCAATGTCACCACCCAGGCTCTGCAAAAACTTCGCAAGTTCCAAAGCGTTGTCACACTGTCTCTGCATTCGAAGTCCCAGGGTTTCCAGTCCAAGATTATTAAGGAAAGCATTCTGCGGAGCAAGACACGCGCCAGTGTTCCGGAAAAGTCCGTTTCGAAGTTTGGCGATATATGCAAATGGTCCGAATTTCCGGTATGGAGCAAGTCCCGGATATCGGTCAGGGTCCCATTTCAGACCCTTACCACAGACAAGAATGCCGCTGATCGCATCGCTGCTTCCATTGATATACTTGGAAGAAGAATGAACCACGATGTCAGCTCCAAGCTTCAGTGGCTGGATCAGATACGGGGTTGCTACCGTATTATCTATGATCAGCGGTACGTCATGCTTATGTGCCACTTCTGCAACCGCCTGGATATCGGTAACGTCCAGCTTGGGGTTTCCGATGGTCTCCGCAAAAACAAGTCTCGTTTTCTCTGTGATCTCTGCCTCAAAAGCCTCCGGCTTATTCTCTTTCACATACTTTACGGAGATCCCGAAAGGCTTCAGGTCATCAAACAGTTCCACGGTTCCGCCGTACAGTCCGCAGGCTGCCACGATCTCGTCTCCTGCCTGCAGAATGTTCAGAAACGCATTGGTCAGTGCCGCCATTCCGGAAGCACATGCCACACTGCCGATTCCATCCTCCAGCATAGTCACTCTTTTCTCGAAGGACTCTACCGTAGGATTATTGATCCTTGTATAGGAGAAGCCCATTTTTTTATTGTTAAAAATTTTCTCCAGGTCTTCCGCACTGTCATGTCGGAATGCGCTGCTCTGATAGATTGGAACCTGTGTCGCACCCTGTGGATATTTCTCATTGGTGCCGTGGAGCAGCCCTGTGTTAAAGCCGTATTCGTTCATAGCCTCTTCCCTTTCTTTTGTTGACACTTATATTAACCTACTATTCATAGTATGTCAATAGGAAATACGGATTAATTGCATTTTTTTTGATACAAAAGAAAGAGTAGGCATGGTACAATGAAATCATACTTATAGAATCTCTGATCCTGATCAGGCGGATATTCGCAATCCGTATTCGCTACGTAACTCTGCATCGAATAACTGTTTCTAATTTTATCAGGAGGTGAGCCCCATTCATATGAATCTGAAACTCCGAGATATTTTCCACTCATTATTCAGCCCCACCCTGGATTTCCGCGTCCGGCTGTTCAACATCCTCGCCTCAGGCGGCACCATTATCAGCCTGATCATGGCTTTTCTCAGCCTCGGAACCGGCTCCTGGGGAAATGTGCTGATCAACTTTGCGCTGGTTGTCATATCCGGAGGACTTTTTCTTTATTCTTATTATAGTGGAAAATATCAGCGATGTTACCTGATCACCATTGTCCTGATCTTTCTCATTGTTTTTCCGATCATGTTTTTTACCAGCGGCGGATATCATGGCGGCATGCCGGCATTCTTCGTATTTGCCATTATCTTCACTGTGCTGATGCTGGAAAAATGGCGTGCCCTGATCGTTTCTCTTCTGGAGATTGTCCTATATATGGGACTGTGCCTGGTTGCGTACCATTTTTCGGACAATGTGACTCCTTTTGCAACGGAAAAAGACCGGCTGGCGGATGTACTCCTGGCATTTGTCTCTGTAAGTATTGTCTGCGGCATTGTTCTCTATTTTCATCTGAAGGAATACAATCAGCAGCAGATCCTTCTTAAGGAACAGAACCAGCGGCTTCGTTCCCTTGACAATGCCAAGTCCACCTTTCTGACCACCGTTGCCCATGAGATCAAAAATCCTCTGAACTCCATCTCCCTCCACGCCCGGGATACTTCCGAGCTGCTTGAGGAAGAACCTCTGGATTTTTCTCTTATGCAGGAAAATCTCCGCACCATCGAACAGTCGGTAATGCGGATCGACCGGATCGTGCTGGATCTGATGGATACTGTTTCCATTGAGCAGGGACGGCTTGCTCTTTCTCTTGTGCCATCAGATCTAGGAGTGCTTTTACATTCTGTGGAAAAAGATTTCAGCAGTCATCCAAGCCCTGGGAATAACCAGCTGGTTCTTGCGATACAGCCCGGCCTCCCGGAAATCTCTGCAGACCCGGAGCGGCTGATCCAGGTTGTCACCAATCTGATCTCCAATGCAGAACGGCACACCCGGAATGGAACTATCACTATCTCACTGTCCGGTGGGCCCAAGTGGCAGACAATCTGCGTCTCCGACACCGGTTCCGGCATGTCCGAAGAAATGCGAAAAAATGCTCTTAAAGGTTACGTTTCCGCAGATAAAGATTACTGGCGGCACGGCATAGGCCTCTACGTCTGCCACCAGATCATCACCGCTCATGGCGGTAAAATATGGATAGAAAGCGAAGAAGGCAAAGGTACCCGCGTGTTCTTTTCCCTTCCAGAGGAGGAATCTTAAATGACCGAAAACAAACCACATATCCTCATGGTCGAGGATGAAGAACAGGTTCTGAACACAAACTGCCGGATGCTGCGACGCCGCGGCTACGATGTCCGTACCGCGCAGACAGCCGCTGAGGCTTATCATCAAATTGATGAAAATCTGCCGGATCTACTGATCCTGGATATTATGCTGCCGGACGGAAACGGCCTGGATATCTGCCGCCGGTTCCGCGAAAAAACCATACGCCCGGTTCTTTTTCTCACCGGAAAAGGTGATGTCCGGGATAAAGTGGAAGGGCTTCAGCAGGGCGGCGATTATTATCTCACCAAGCCTTATAATTTCGATGAATTTCTGGCCGTGATCCAGATGCTGCTGGAACGGCAGAAACGGCTGGAAGAAAATTTTCAGGCTTCCCGCCAGATCATGATCGGAAGTCTGCGGCTGGATCTCTCAGACGGGCATGCTTATCTGAATGATATTGATATCGGACTTACCCGAACGGAATTTTCTCTGCTGCGTCTCCTTGCCGAAAACCAGGAGAAGATTTTTTCTCCAAAAGAGCTCTACGAAGCGGTATGGGGAAACTCTGCGGGAACGGATACCAGTACGGTACGGCGGCATATCTTTAATCTCCGTTCCAAGATCGGTGCGGAGGATACGGATGAGTATGATATTGTTTCGGTTTATGGAAAGGGATATCTTTTTACCTGCCGGTAAATGTCTCTTTTTCTTCACATTTCTGAATATCGGGATCTGTCTGTTACAATAGATCTAACAGACAATATTGATGATCAGGAGGTGCCTATGCATAAAAAAATATTGGTTCTTTTAACCGGTGCACTTACCCTTTCCATAACCGCCAGCCCAGCCCTTGCTTCTGATCCTCCAACTGATGATGGTCAGTACATCTGGCAGGATGAAAACGGGGATTACTGGTACCGCAATGGTTCCGAAGACGAATATATTGGCGAAGGTAATTACGCCCCGGATCCGGATTCCGGCGAACTGATGGAAGGCAACGATGCCGGATGGACGGAACAGGACGGCTATTTTGAGCCTCATTATTATTATGAGGACGGCAGCGTGTGGCTGGAAGATGCCACCGGAACCACTTATATTGGTTCCAGAGATGACTATTATATTGATGACTACGGCAATCTTCAGGAATATTCCGATTCAGAAGATGGTTCCTCCTCCGAATCGTCTTCTGGATCTTCCTCCGATACTACTGGAAACTCCTCCTCGCAAAATTCCGATTCTTCATACCCCAGTTCCTCTTCCAGTACAGACACAGAAGAATCTTCTGAATCGGAAAAGCGCGGCGAGCTTCATATGCGGGTTGGATTCCATGACAGTGACACAGTCATAGAATCCATGCCCGAAAAAGAAAATTATTTTGAACGACGCTCTGTAAATAATGGCAAAAGCACTGCTGCTGTTTTAAAAGTAGCCAATTCTTCTCTGGAAGATTCCTCCGTGAATGGTTTTCTGGCGGAATATTATCCGGTAAAAGGTGAGATCATCACAAAAAAAGATCTTACTTTTGAATCTTATCCGGCTGTGAAATATCAGTATATAACGTCCGTCAATGAAGAAGATAAAAACGTAGACGCCCTTGTATGCCAGACTGACGATCATACCTTTGGACTTTTTATCCTGACTCCATCTGATACTTATGATAAGGCCGCCGAAAAAGCTGCAACGGAACTGATCAAATCCGTGGATTTCATTTACGCGGAACGTATTGATATGGCCATGACCGATCATTTCCAGGTCCTCACTCCGGAGCGTTGGAAATATCTCTGTCATTATGAGACAACCGAAACAGAAAACGGTGGCTATAAACTTACTTATTATAATGAAGATGTCCCGGTCCTGACTCTGGAAGCCAGATATTACGATGGCAAAGACCAGCCTCTGGACAGTGTATGGCAGGGCTATCTTGGCCGCATCGAAACGACGGATGGCAAAAATTACGATCTTCTTGCCACTGTCAGCCAGTATTCTGAGGATGCCTCCGCTGAATGGAAGGAAATGTATGATACTTACGAAGATGTTATAAATGGAATCCGTATGCTGGATGGCTGTTCCCTGGTGGAAGGAAGCCATATCTGATTTCTGCCCCCTCTGCCTGTTTTCAGGCACATATCATATTTACACAAAAGAAGAAGCTGTGGAATTTTCTTTTTCCTTTACCTGTTCCCCAGCTTCTTCTTTTCTGTCTTTATATTTCTGTCTTTATATTTCTGTCTTTATATTTTTGCCTCTGTATTTCGGATCTTATCCTTCATAAATCTGATCAAAAACACCACCGTCCGAGAAGTGTGTTTCCTGCGCTTTTTTCCATCCGCCAAAATCATCGATGGTCACAAGATTGATATTCAGATCAAAAACATCTGCATATTCTTTCAGGATATCCTGATTGGATGGGCGATAATAATTGTCCCCTGCGATCCGCTGTGCTTCATCGGAATAGAGATAGTTCAGATATTCCTCTGCCACGTCTCTGGTGCCTTTTTTGTCTACCACTTTATCGACCACTGCTACGGATGGCTGCGCAAGGATGCTGATGCTTGGTGTTACGATCTCGTAGTCGTCCGGATAATCTTTTACGGAAAGATAGGCTTCGTTTTCCCAGGCGATCAGTACATCACCCTGTCCGTTTTCCACGAAAGAAGTTGTCGCACCTCTGGCTCCGGTGTCAAGGACAAGTACGTTTTTGTAAAGGTCTCCGATGAATTCTTTGATCTTGTCTTCATCTCCGTTATATTTGTCTTTTGCGTACGCCCAGGCTGCCAGGTAATTCCATCTTGCTCCGCCGGATGTTTTCGGGTTTGGTGTGATCACGCCTACGTCTTTTTTGACCAGATCATCCCAGTCTTTGATGTTCTTTGGATTTCCTTTTCTCACAAGGAATACGATGGTTGATGTATAGGGAGAGCTGTCTTCGGGAAACTCATCTACCCATCCGTCATCGATAAGTCCTGCGTCCTGGATCGCGTCCACGTCATACTCCAGTGCCAGTGTTACCACATCAGCTTCCAGACCGTTAGCAACCTCAAGTGCCTGCTTGCCGGAACCTCCGTGGGACTGTGTGATATCCACGTCCTGACCTGTTTTTTCTTTCCAGTGTTCCTGGAAAATCTTGTTGTACTGTTCATAAAGTTCTCTGGTCGGATCGTAAGATACATTAGTAATGCTGACGCTGTCCGCCGCATATGTGGTCACACCTGTAAGGCTTCCGATCGCTGCTACTGCTGCAAGAGCTGCTACTGCTGATTTCCATCTTCTTTTCATAATACTTACCTCCTATGTTTTGCCTCGTGTTTTGTTGTTGGGGCTATTATAAACATGAGTAAGCTAATATGAAAACTCTTAGATTAGAAACCGTTTTCAGCAGTTTTCGGAAACAGGGCTGTTTATGCGGATCTTGCATGTTTTTATGCGGATTTTCTGCTGTTATCTGTGTGTTTTTGATATTTTTTGCATATCATTTATCATATCCCATCACTGTTGAAAGCTTTTGTGAAAACGCAATCAGCCCTGTGAATTCAGCTCTTCCAAGAGTTTTTTGCGGTAAGCTTCATCTTTAACAGCTCGTTTCAGGTCTTCTGTGCGGTTTCTGTCCAGTAAATATTGTGTCAGCTCCATGCCCTGTTCCATTCCACGTTTCATGCCACGTTCCATTCCACGCTCTATTCCACGTTCTATTCCACGTTCCATTCCCTCATCCAGTAACATCTGACCAATTCTCGTCATCGCAACGACCTCCTTTATTTCGTCCAAGTCTGCATTATCCAGAAATTTATCTGCCAGTGTATATAACATTGCGGTTGTTTTTTCTGCTGTTAAGTCTGTATTTCTTTTTGTCAGAAGAATTGCGGTTCTGATCTTATCTTTCATCTGCATAGTTCCTGACATTAATGGCGTCAATGACAAAATCGCATAATCTTCTTTTGTCAGTTTTTCTCCTTGCCGCTGTTTTTCACTTAATCTGTCAAAAACATCATCTGCACTTTTCTCTTTAAGATAAACCGGTTGTATCCGGTATGTAAACAATCCCATATTTAATTCTGCTTTTACTGATTGTATCCCACCGGAATAAATCACGTATGTAATAACATTTTTTCCCGTCTTATGGGAATATACCGCATCATAAGCAAGAAATCTTCGTAAATCCGCTTCTCCCTTATCTGTTGTCTGAAATTCTATATGAATATAAAATCCCTCTTTGGTCAGAAACGTAAAGTCCATATACATCGAATGAATCGTAAGCTCCACCAGCTCTGTAGAACCTACATCCACAAATTCATAATCAATTCCAAGACTTTTCAAAATTGTATCACGAAAATAGTCAACACCCATTTTCATAACAGCATCTTCATGTTTTGCATTTGCCATTGGGCACCTCTTTTTAATTCAGTATCGTTATCTGATGTGCCTTGAAAATGCTTTTGTAAATTTCTACACTGACATTTTATCTTCTGTAAATCTTAATACTCTCCGTAATCCTCCTTGTTACATTTATTTTATCAGACCTGGACTGAAAAATCACTCTTGTTCTGCCGACAAATTCTTCCAGAATTTTATCCTATTTGGCAAAAATCTTTCCAGAAAAACTCATGCGAAACAGTTATCCACACCCGTCCTGAAAAATCGCTTTTTCGAGAGGGTGGTTTTCCACATATTCCACAAAAATTATCCCCTGACACTTATATAATCGTTCATTACCGGCTGCAGGCCGTGTTCTTTCAGGGCATTGAAAACTTCATCCACAGATCTTGCATCTGAGATTTCAAACTGATCGTCGCCTTTATCCTCAATATCTTCCACATGGCTTCCAATTCCTGTGCTGACACCTGCGGAGATCTTTGTTGCTGCAATATTTACCAGGTTGTCACGGACACGCTCGCACTCTCTAGTAGAAACTGTGATGCTTGCAAACGGCATAAACAAACGATATGCACAGACTACCTGAAGAAGCTGCGGTTCGTGGACATCTTTCGGATTGATCCGGTCATTGTTGATGATCGGACGAAGTCTCGGGCAGGAAAAAGCGATCTCTGCGTGTGGATATTTTCTCTGCAGAAGATATGCGTGATATCCTGTTGCAAAAGCATCTTTGCGGAAATCATCCAGTCCCAGAAGTGCCGCAAAACCAACACCTCGCATGCCGCCTTTCAGCGCACGTTCCTGTGTATTTAATCTATATGGAAAAATCCTCTTATGTCCTGCAAGATGCAGAGTCTCATACTTATCAGAATTATAAGTTTCCTGGAAAACCGTTACATAATCTGCGCCGCATTTATGGAGATATGCGTACTCATCGGAATTCATCGGATATACTTCAAGACCGACTACTTTGAAATATTTTCGGGCGATCTCACAGGCTTTTCCGATATATTCTACATTGGACTTGGATTTGCTCTCTCCGGTCAGGATCAGAATTTCCTGAAGTCCTGTCTCCGCAATAGCTGCCATCTCTTTTTCAATCTCTTCTTCATTCAGCTGTGCACGTCTAATTTTATTGTGGCAGTTAAATCCGCAGTAAATACAATAGTTTTCGCAGTAGTTTGCAATATAGATCGGTGTAAACATACAGACACTGTTTCCGAAATGTTTTCTTGTCTCGATCCGTGCCGCCTGCGCGATTTCCTCCAGAAGAGGCAGTGCTGCCGGCGAAAGAAGTGCCTGAAAATCTTCCGGTGTACGGTTATCATGTGCCAAAGCCCTGCGTACATCTGCTTCTGTAAATTTAGCATAATCAAATGCATTCATTGCGGAAATGACCTGATCCATTACATCAGATTCTTCCAGCTGCTCCATATCCGGAAGATACTTCATATGATCAATGCGGTTCTTTTTCATGTCTTCCAGAATTTCTTCGTTTACGATACTCTCATTAAAATGGCCGTCCTGCTGACTGGCTTGTGTTGTTTCTGCCATTGTTGTTACGTCGCTCCTCTCATATGCTGCAGCACGTTATATTTCTCTTTACTGCATATTTATAAACATAATTTTTCTTTTGATCGTCATCGCATTTCGTCTGCTGCTTATCAGACGAATAATCCCTGACAACCTTCTATCTGGATCATTTATTACTCATGCAGGAATCCAGTCAACGGTGAAGATGCACTTGCACCTCTCTCCAGGGTTCTTCCCATGCCGGAAAGATATGCGCTTCTTCCTGCCTCGATTGCTTTCTTAAAGGCCTCTGCCATAACACGGACATCTCCTGCTGTTGCGATGGCTGTGTTTGCCATAACTGCTGCTGCGCCCATTTCCATTGCCTCACATGCCTGTGACGGACGGCCGATTCCTGCGTCTACGATAATCGGAAGGTCGATCTCATTGATGAGGATCTGGATAAATTCTTTTGTGCAGATTCCTTTGTTGGAACCGATTGGAGAGCCAAGCGGCATTACACAGGCTGCTCCTGCGCTTACCAGATCTCTGGCTGCATTCAGATCCGGGTACATGTATGGCATGACAACGAAGCCTTCTTTTGCAAGGATCTCGGTTGCCTTGACCGTTTCATAGTTATCCGGAAGAAGATACTTGGAATCATGAATGACTTCGATCTTTACAAAATCTCCGCAGCCAAGCTCACGGGAAAGTCTTGCGATCCGGACTGCTTCCTGTGCATTTCTGGCACCGGATGTATTTGGAAGTAATGTGATATCCTTCGGCACATAATCCAGGATGTTGGCAAATCCGCCTTCATTTGCACGGCGCAGGGCAAGTGTTACGATCTGTGTTCCTGCTTTTTCGATACATGCTTTTACAAGATCCAGAGAAAATTTCCCGGAACCAAGGATAAAACGGGAAGTAAACTCATGGCCTCCCAGGATCAGTTTGTCTTCGTTTGTGTTTGCTGTTGTCATTTTTTTATGTCCACCTTTCTTTTATCTTCATAATACCTTTGTCTCAGCAGCTTCCGCCGCCCATAAACTGCAGGATCTCCACAACATCACCATCTTTCAGTACTGTTGTGTCATAAGTATCTCTTTTGATAATCTCTTCATTCAGCTCTACTACAACCTGCACTGGAATATAGTTACATGCTTTCAGATATTCAGTTACTGTTACCGACTTTTCCAGTGTTCTGCTTTCTCCATTTACAGTAATCATAAAATCACTCCTTTCCGAGAAAAAAAAGAGTCCACAAAGAAATACACCCGCGGTGGTGCACCCCTTCATGAACTCAGTTCACTCTCAAAATTTCCAATATTCAATTGTAGATACCAGGGTTAAAGGTCAAAAAGCTGTTCATGCTTGCACGATAAAGCTTTTGAACTTGGAACCCGCCCAAACATGAGGAAGTAGCAATTTACAAAGTAAATCTGCGAATTCCGAATGTTTGAAGGATTGTGGGAGCAGCTTGCTGCGGAACAATCCGTGGGTATCGAGTTAGGGCCAAATTTTTTGGGCCTAACTTCCTTGTAAATCCTGATCATACGCAAAAATAAAAGGAGATACACCAAAGTATCTCCCGTAAATTCATCCTATACGTTCCTACGTTGGCATTATCCAAATCAGGTATAAGGGTCGAAGTTGAAGACTTCCTCTCAGCCTGCCATCACAAGCTCCCCTGTTATTTACATGGTTTAGTATAAATCGGTCTTTGTCCAATGTCAAGAATAATAAATTTTCTTACAATGGTTCCATTTTGTTCTAAAACATAGTACACTATTATTGCTGCCACCCCTCCAGCAGAAAGGAGGTGAGGTCCTATGTGCGAATTAATCGCTACATTTTTTGTTTCTGTTGCGGCGGATATAGTTAGCTACTATGTGCGCAAATGGTTGGACAGAAACGACAGGCAGTAACAGCCTAAAAGGCTTAAGCCACCTTACATAACGGAATAGAAAACCCCGGAAGTCTAGTCCACTTCCGGGGTTTTCGTTTTTGCCTATGTTTGAATCTCGCTACATTTCTTAGCTACTATTATCTTATGCTTTCCACTCTGATTTGTCAACTTAAATTTATCAGATCACAAGCCAATCCTCAACCATAGCCGTATTATGCAGCAGCACTGCTTCATTTCCTTTCGTCACAAAGATCCTCTGCACAAACACATCTACGATCTCACCTGCCCGGACGGGTTCTTCATCCAGGCTTCTTCTGGCACTTAACACGGTGTCACCAACCCGGACTTTCAGTTCCAGGCTGCTGCCACGGAAAGCAACTCGCTCTACAACACCTTCTGTCGCAGAACTCTTATATTTCTGCTCCTCGTTCTTCTTCGTCACCTTTACAAACTCTGGCCGTACAATGGCTTTCTCACCACCCGGAACTTCCTCGAAGTGATTGAACACCTGATAATCATCGATCACCGAAGTCTGACCGAAAAATCCCGCCGTAAACGCAGTATCCGGATTCTGGTAAACCTCCAGCGGCGTTCCCTTCTGCTCGATCCGGCCGCGATTGGTAATGATGATCTCATCTGCCACCTCAATGGCCTCATCCTGGTCATGCGTAACAAAAATACTGGTGATCCCCAGCTTCTCGATCATATCCTTCAGCCAGCTTCGAAGCTCTGTACGGATTTTCGCATCAATAGCGGCAAAAGGCTCATCCAGGAGAAGCAGCTGCGGATTGGGAGCCAGGGCCCGGGCAAAAGCAACTCGCTGTCTCTGTCCGCCGGACAGCTGACTCGGATATCTTTTCTCCAGACCTTTCAGCCCGATCAGCTCTACCAGTTCCATAACCCTCTGCTTGATATACTTCTTATCCGCCTTCTGCACTTTTAGACCAAACGCAATATTATCATACACGGTCATATATCGGAAAAGAGCATAATTCTGGAACACAAATCCAATGCCTCTCTCGCTGGCAGGAACATCATTGACCACTCTTCCGTCAATGATGATCTCACCGCTGTCCGGCTGTTCCAGGCCGGCAATCATACGAAGGATCGTAGTCTTTCCGCTTCCGCTGGGGCCTAAAAGACCGATCAGCTTACCTTTTTCGATGCCAAAACTTACATTGTCAGATGCCTTGTAATCTCCATATGTTTTATTGATATTTTTTAACTCAACGTACATCGCCTTTTTCCCCCTTTCCTTTATGTTCCAGAACATTTCTCGCGATCAGGAGGATCACTGCCAGGATCACCAGGATCGAAGAAACCGCAAAAGCCGGAACATACTGGAATTCGTTATAAAGAATCTCCACATGAAGCGGAAGTGTATTTGTTTTTCCACGGAGATGTCCGGACAGTACGGACACAGCACCAAACTCTCCCATTGCCCTCGCCGTACACAATACAACGCCGTAAAGGAACGCCCATTTGATATGGGGAAAAGTTACTTTGGTAAAAATCGTCCAGCCTTTTGCTCCCATCAGGGCAGCTGCCTCTTCCTCATCTGATCCGATGGATTCCAGCACCGGAATGATCTCTCTGGACACAAATGGAAATGTAACAAAAATCGTCGCCAGGATAATTCCCGGAACAGCAAATACGATCTGAATTCCAGCTTTCTCAAGCACAGAATAAAGCGGACTCTGTTTTCCAAAAACCAGAATATAGATCAGACCTGCGATAACCGGTGATACCGTAACCGGAATATCGATCAACGTTGTGAGGAGCTTTTTTCCCCGGAAATGAAATCTGGTCATAGCCCACGCTGCACACAGTCCGAAGATCGTGTTGCACACAACAGCAGCCACCGTTGCCTCGATGGTCAACGCCAACGCTTTCAGCGTGTAAGAATCCGTCACAGCCTGTACGTAGCACTGCCATCCCTTGCTCAGTGCCTGGGTTACAACCACCACCAGCGGAAGCACCAGCATTACAAAAAGAAAGATCACAGAGATCCCGATGAGGATCCATTTCACCGGCCCGGAAGCCTGCTTCTTTTTTTCATCCATTATGCGTCCCTCCCTCTGATACGTTTCGTATTTCTTGCCTGCACCATATTTACGCCAAACAGGATCAGGAATGATACTGCCAGTGTAACCAGTGCGATAGATGTTGCGCTTTCATAGTCAAACTCCTGAAGTTTTGACATGATGATAAGCGGCGTGATCTCTGTATAATAAGGTTTGTTTCCTGCGATAAAAACAACGCTTCCGTATTCTCCCAGGCAGCGTCCGAAAGCAAGTCCCGCCCCGGAAAGCATTGCCGGCAGAAGCTCAGGAAAAATTACCCTTCGGAAGATGGTAAAAGGTTTTGCCCCCATCACACGTGCCGCCTCCTCATAGGAACCGTCCAGTTTTTCCAGCACCGGCTGGATCGCACGGACTACAAAAGGAATTCCCACAAAAATCAGCGCAACCGTGATACCGATCCTGGTATACGCAATCTTGATCCCGAACTTTGCAAAAAAACTTCCCACAATTCCTTTATCGGATGTCAGTGATGTCAGCGAAATTCCGGCAACTGCTGTCGGCAGCGCGAAAGGCAGCTCGATCATTCCGTCCATGATCCTTTTTCCCGGGAAATCATACCGGACCAGCACCCATGCAAGGATCAGTCCCATAATGGCATTCACCACCGTCGCCGCAAATGCAGTAATAAAACTTACATAAAATCCAGACAAAACTCTCGGTCTCGTAATCACCTCAATAAATTCCCGCAGTCCCAGACGCGCCGAATAAACTGCCAAAGATGCAAGAGGAATCAGAACCACGATACTCAGCATCGCCAAAGTCACTCCCATTGTCAGTCCAAAGCCTGGTATCACCCGTTTACTCCGTTGTTTCTTCATTTCTGTCTCCCCTCGCCTTCATCTACTCTTCATAAATCTCATCAAACACTCCGCCATCTGCGAAATGCTTCTTCTGCACTTCATCCCATCCGCCGAAATCTTTGATAGTTGTCAGCTTCACTTTCAGATTAAAAGTATCTGCATGTTTTTTCAAAATCGCCTGATTTACCGGTCTGTAATAATTCTCAGCGATCAGCTCCTGTGCTTCATCGGAATACAGATATTTCAGATAGGCCTGCGCCACCTCTTCGTTATCATGCTTTTTCACATTTTCATCTACAACTGCAACGGACGGCTGCGCCAGGATGCTGATGCTCGGTGTTACGATCTCGTAATCATCCGGATTATCCCTTACAGAAAGGAACGCTTCGTTCTCCCAGGCAATCAGCACATCACCCTGACCGTTTTCCACGAAAGAAGTTGTGGCACCTCTTGCCCCGGAATCCAGAACCAGTACATTCTGGTAAAGCTTCTTTATAAAAGCTTTCATCTCTGTTTCATTTCCATTGTATTTTGCATTGGCATAAGCCCATGCTGCCATATAATTCCAGCGGGCACCACCGGAAGTTTTCGGGTTTGGTGTAATCACTCCCACGCCATCCTTTGTCAGATCATCCCAGTCGTGGATGTTTTTTGGATTGCCTTTTCGAACCAGAAATACAATGGTGGACGTATACGGAGCACTGTCGTCCGGATATTCATTGATCCATCCATTGTCGATCATGCCTGCATTCCGGATCGCATCAATATCATATTCCAGGGCAAGTGTTGCCACGTCTGCCGGAAGCCCGTTGGCGATCTCAAGTGCCTGCTTGCCGGAACCGCCATGAGACTGGATCACATCAACTGTCTGACCAGTTTTTTCTTTCCAGTATTCTGAAAAAATCTTATTATATGACTCATAAAATTCTCTTGTCGGGTCATATGACACATTGATGATCTCTACGTGATTTTTGTCCTTTGTATTATTTCCTGATACTGCAATACTTCCTGCCAGCAGCACTGCTGCCAGTGCGATACAAGCTCCTGCGATCCGTCTTCTTTTCATGATCTATGTACTCCTTTTTTCGCCCACATTCTTATTTGATAATCTTCTTCCAAATAATTAAAATGCTGCATTTCAATTTCTGATTATAAATATTCTTTTCTCTCACTTTGAATCTGTGGTCTCTGTAAATTTCTTTATTTGAATTGAATACATTAAACCATATTATTCCTATTATTTAAATAGGAATATCTGAAAACGTTTTCACCATCTCATTAAAGCCCAGCCATCAGATGCAATAATCGCTCCACATACTATCTTCCACGCTGCTGCAGCTGTTTCGTACCACCAGTCTGCCTTCCAGTTCCATTCTCACTACTCCGGAATGTCCGCCTTTCAGACGATCCAGCAGCAGATACAAAGCAAATTTTCCCATATCTTCCTTCGGCAGACTTACTGTTGTGAGCATCGGCTTTGTAAACTGTGCCTCCTGAATATCATCACTGGATATAATAGAAGGCATATAATACCGGTTCCGGAATTTATTCAAACACTTCAGCATTCCAATCGCCGAAATATCATTGGCGCAGTAGATTCCCGTAGGCATATCGTCAGACTGGAGGAATTTTTCCATAGCCTCATAACCTTCGGCCTCAGTCTGTTTTGTCTCGATCACATACTCAGGGATCACGTCCAGATCATGTCGTTTCAGAGTTTCCAGATATCCATTGTATCGGTCTTCACTGTGACACTGACCGACATACCCGATATTTTTATGCCCCAGGGAGATCAGATACTCAATTGCCGCTGACGCGATCTTTTTTCCATCGCAGAGAACTTCATCCACTTCATAATTCGTAGAATTACGGTTCACTGAAACTACACTCTTATATCTCTGGTTCAACTTTTTCAAAGCTTCTTTATTACATCTGCCAATGATGATCAGGCCATCCCGCTTCCCGTCCACTTCTCTGTACATTCCATCGATCAGCCGGTCCAGATTCTCCCGCCTGCACTTCCGGTCATCCGAAAAAACAGACATATACCAGACTTTGGAAAGAATACAGTTCTTATCATGGATCTCACTCTCAATCACCCGAAGCAGCTCCGCAAAAAAAGGATCCGTCTGGGAAGAATCGGTTCTTGTCATCAGGATATTAATGTACCAGGTCTTCTCCTGCTTTGCAGAAACGCCCCGCTTCAGATTCCGGGCAGCTTCATTTGGCACGTAATTCATCTCAATGGCTGTTTTCCATATCTTATCCCGAAGTCCTGGAACGGAACACTTATAATTGGGATTATTCAAAACCCTGGAAACCGTAGCAGGCGAAACCCCTGCTTTTTCTGCTATTTTCTTGATCGACATGTTCCATTCCCCTCCCTGAAAAAGTTGTTGTTGGTCATTTCCTTATTTCATAGTAACTAAATATGATTTATATGATAATAAGTATCATATAAAAAGTCAATCTTATTTTGTGAAAACGTTTTATCATTCTTTATTCTGCTTTTTTATCCAGGTAATCTTGGGTATTTGTAACTTTACTGATCCGAACTTTAGCCGTGCATGTGAAAATACATTGAAATCATAGAACATATGCGTTATTATCATTCAAGTAGAAATTGCTTTTATGAATATTTAAGATACTGATATTGAAGCTGCTACTAAATGTTTAAAATTCCATCCAGAATTGGATAAAAACCTCTATTCCTGCTCATAAAACATTAGCAAATCATGGAAGTTTAAGAAATCTGAATTGGAGGAATGAATTAAAAGTGAAATAAGCGCAATAGATTAGAGGAGGTCGCTATGATTGAATTATTTCATGATGTAGATTTTGAATATCTCGAATCAGATAATTCATTGGTTATTTACAATGATTGTATTGAATCATTAAAAAAGATGGAAGCAGATTCAATAGATTTGATTTTTGCTGATCCCCCATACAATCTCGGTAAAGATTTTGGCAATGATAGTGATTCTTGGACGGATAGAAAAAAATACCTGGAGTGGTGTTATACTTGGATTGATGAATGTTTTAGAGTATTAAAGGATAATGGAACTTTCTATCTGATGAATTCAACCCAAAATATTCCATATATTTCAATATATCTGCAAGAACACTATAATATTGTGAATGATATTGTATGGGCATATGATAGTTCCGGTGTTCAATCAAAAAAGAAATTTGGTTCTTTGTATGAGCCTATTCTTATGGCTACAAAAACTGATAAATCTAAATATACATTTAATTATCAAGATATCCTGGTTGAA
>CAVBVT010000029.1:24402-26432 GCA_963598855.1 Eggerthellaceae bacterium | reverse complement strand
CTGTGATCCTGACCATGCTGGCACTGAAAAAAGTTCCGCTTTCCATGCAGCCGATCCTGGAATCTACAGGTTACATTTTTGTAGCTGTGATGGGGTATATTTTTCTGAAAGAAAGACTTAGCAAAAGAAAATTAGCAGGAATCGCACTGATCCTTGCAGGGATCATCGTGTTTTCCCTGTAGAGAAAAGAACTATATGGGCTATTGAACAGAAACGGATAACAGCCTGTTGTGAGGAGAAAGAGAATGCTGGTATCAATTGTTATACCATGTTACAATTCCGAACATACCATTGGTGAGGTGGTAGAGCTTGCCATAGAGGAATTTGAGAAACTTGATAAATACGAATGTGAATTTGTGCTTGTAAATGATTATTCCAGGGACGGAACCTGGAAGGCTATTGAGGCACTTTCCGATAAACACCCCAATGTAAAAGGCATCAACCTTGCCAAGAACTTTGGACAGCATAACGCGATCATGGCGGCAATGTCCCAGGCAGAGGGTGAACTGATCGTGGGAATGGATGACGATATGCAGAACCATCCGTCGCAGATCCCACAGTTCCTTGCGAAGATCGAAGAAGGATACGATATCGTATTCGGTGTATTTAAACAGAGGAAATTTTCCATGATGAAAAATATCACAGGAGCCATCAGCAGATATCTTCTGTGGCATCTTCTGGACCGTCCGAAGGATATCCAGATGAGCAGCTTCTGGTGCTGCCGCAAATATGTGCGGGATGAAGTTGTGAAATATGATGGCTACAATATTTTCCTGCAGGTGCTGTTTTTCCGTACGACACATAATATTGCAAATATTGAGGTGGAACATTTTGCCAGGGAGGTGGGAACTTCCAATTATAATTTCCGAAGAGGGCTGAAGCTCTTTATGTCCTGCCTGAATTTTACAGTAATTCCTCTGCGGGTTACGACTTTTTTTGGAACTATATTTTCAGCGGCCGGCTTTATCGGAGCGATTGTTGTTCTGATCCGTAAGCTGCTGGATCCGGCAATTGCTATCGGGTGGTCTTCCCTGATGTGTGCAATGCTGGTACTTTTTGGCATCTGTTTCCTGATGATGGGAATCATTGGTGAATACATCGGAAAACTGATCTTGAATATCAACAAAACACCGCAGTATGTTGTGAGGGAAACAAGAAACATTAAAGCAAAAGATAATGAGGTAGCAGATGATTGATTTTAACAGACCCGCATTTGTGGGAAAGGAACTTTCGTATATAGAGGATGCTGTTCACAGAGGAATGCTCTGCGGAGATGGTGAGTATACCAAAAAGTGTTCACGCTGGATGGAAGAACGTTTCCATGCGGGACATGTGATGCTGACTACTTCCTGTACCCATGCGCTGGAAATGGCAGCATATCTCACCGAGATCCAGCCAGGGGATGAGGTGATCATGCCGTCCTACACCTTTGTATCCACTGCAGATGCTTTTGTGCTCCGGGGAGCGAAGATCGTGTTCGTGGACATCCGGCCGGATACTATGAATATCGATGAGAAGCTGATCGAGCAGGCTATTACAGACAGAACCAGGGTGATCGTTCCGGTTCACTATGCAGGTGTTGCCTGTGAGATGGATACCATTATGGATATTGCGAAACACCATAATCTGAAAGTGGTGGAGGATGCAGCCCAGGGCGTGGATGCCTATTATAAAGGTAAGGCGCTTGGAACCATCGGAGATTTCGGCTGCTACAGCTTCCATGAGACGAAGAATTATACAATGGGAGAGGGCGGCGCAGTTCTTTTTAATGAGGATATTTACCAGGAGAAGGCAGAGATCCTCAGGGAAAAAGGTACCGACCGCAGTAAGTTCTTCCGGGGGCAGGTAGATAAATACCGCTGGATGGATTACGGTTCTTCCTATCTTCCAAGTGAGCTGAATGCCGCATACCTTTATGCACAGCTGGAAGAGAAAGATAAGATCCAGAAGAAACGTATGGAGATTTATGAATATTACCATTGTAATCTGGCAGATCTGGCAGCAGAGGGAAAAATAGAGCAGCCTTATGT
>CAVBVT010000029.1:0-24392 GCA_963598855.1 Eggerthellaceae bacterium | reverse complement strand
CTTGAGGAGCATCAGAAGATCAGCGACAAGAGAATGGAAATTTATAATTTTTATGATCAGAACTTAAAGTTCCTTGCTGACGAGGGCAAGATCCAGCAGCCTTATGTTCCGGAGGAATGTATTCATAATGCGCATATGTACTATATAAAGGTGCATGATATGGATGTAAGGACAAGGCTTATTAAATACCTTCGCCAGAAAGATATCAGCTGTGTATTTCATTATGTGCCTCTTCATTCTGCACCTGCGGGAAAGAAATTCGGAAGATTTTCAGGTGAGGATGTTTATACAACAAGAGAAAGCGAGAGGCTGATGCGTCTTCCAATGTTTTATAATCTGGATATGGAGGATGCAAAGCGAGTTGTGGATGCGATCGCTTCCTTTGATGGATTTTGACCGAATATTCGTTTGACTGCATAGAAGAGAAGGGAGGAGATTATGAAAAAAGTTAAAAAACTGTTTACGTTTCTCACTGCGTTGGGCATGGCTCTGATGCTGCCGGCTCAGGTAATGGCAGCGGTTGATCTTAATGCAAAGTATGAAGTAGATACCAATAAGATCCAGGGATGGCCCCAGGCAGCAGACATTGCAAGTGATACAGGTATCCTGATGGATGCGGATACAGGAACTATACTTTTTGATAAAGGTGGGGATCAGCAGCGTTACCCGGCAAGTATCACCAAGATCATGACACTTCTTGTTGCTGTGGAGAATTCCTCCATGGATGATCAGGTGACTTTTACAGAAACCGGCGTGCGTAATGTGACCGCAGATTCCAGCAATATCAATTCAAAAGTAGGCGAGGTCATGAGCATGCAGGACTGCCTGCATGCCCTGATTATTAAATCTGCCAATGATGTAGCTGCCCAGATCGCTGAACATGTGGGCGGAACTGAGCAGAATTTTATTGATATGATGAATCAGCGTGCAGCTGAAATTGGATGTACGAATACACACTTTACCAATTCAAGCGGTCTTCCAGATGATAACCATTACTCCTCAGCAAAGGATATGGCACTGATCTTCCGTGAGGGACTGAAGAACGAAGCTTTTCGTAAGGTGATCGGTGATGCGGATTACACCATCCAGCCAACCAATCTGACAGCAGAATCACGGGTTATGCATACTCATCATCCGATGCTTGCACCGGAGAGTGACATCTATTATCAGGGATGTATCGGGGGAAAAACAGGCTTTACTAATCTCGCCGCCCACACTCTGGTGACAGCTGTGGAACAGAATGGCACCACATATATTGCGGTGGTTATGCACGGAGTGGAGCTTTCTACCTGCTGTCTGGATTCCAAGGCGTTGTTTGACTATGGATTTCAGAATTTTACAAAAACTGCAGTAGACGGCGGAAGTGTGATCGTTCCAAACGGAACAGATATAAATACGCTGACGACAAAGTCTGAAAATAATAATGATAAAATAGAAACCATATACTATGTGGGGGATCATCAGGTAGGAAGTGCTGAAACAGCTCAGGCGACTGCGACGCCAACGCCGACACCTGCAGCTTCCGATGAGAATACAGATAATACAGAAGCGGAACAGCTGGGTAAATCGGAAACAGATAATATTTCTGATAAATCAGAAACTGCAGATAATAACGAAAAAGAAAGTGTGCCGGCTTTGCGTAAGATCCTTCTTATGATCATGGCAGCAATGGTTCTCATTCTGATCGCACTTCTGGCAGCTCTGGGAAGAAAAGAGAGAAAACACAGAAAACGTAGAAAATAACCGATTATAAATGAAGCATATCAATGTAAATTCAGAAAAAAGGAGAATGAAAAATGGGCAAGATTAAAGTTGCACAGTGCGGAGACATTGAAGGACTGAAAGTTGTAGAGCCAACAGTATTTGGTGATGCAAGAGGATATTTTATGGAGACCTATAACTATAACGATTTCAAGGAAGCAGGAATTGATGTGGAGTTTGTTCAGGATAACCAGTCAAGCTCCCACAAAGGAGTTCTCCGCGGACTTCATTTCCAGATCAATTTCCCGCAGGACAAACTGGTACGTGTTGTAAACGGTGAAGTATTTGACGTAGCAGTTGACCTTCGTGAAGGTTCCAAGACATACGGACAGTGGTTCGGTGTTGTACTTTCCGCTGAGAATAAGAAACAGTTCTTTATCCCGAAGGGATTCGCACATGGATTCCTGGTACTTTCCGAGCATGCAGAGTTCGTTTACAAATGCTCTGACTTCTATCATCCAAACGATGAGGGGGGACTGATCTGGAATGACCCGGACATCGGAGTAGAGTGGCCGATCCCGGACGGAATGGAATTAAGCTTCTCTGACAAAGATACAAAATGGGGGAGTTTTAAAGAGTACCGTAAATAATTAGGAGAACAAGAGATTTGAAAACGATTTTTTCTTTACCAACGGACATTTATAAAAACAGAAGGCTGATCTTCAAACTGGCAAAAAATGATTTCAAGACAAGATATGCAGGCTCCTACTTAGGAATCGTGTGGGCGTTTATCCAGCCTGTGATCACGATCCTGGTATACTGGTTTGTATTCTCTGTGGGATTCCGTTCCGGCACAGGAGATCTGGGAGTACCATTTGTTCTGTATCTGGTAGCAGGTATCGTTCCGTGGTTCTTTTTCCAGGATGCCCTGATCGGAGGAACCAACTCCATGCTGGAATATAATTATCTGGTCAAAAAGGTAGTATTTAATATCAGTGTGCTGCCTGTTGTCAAGATCATTTCCGCATTGTTTGTACATGGGTTCTTTGTGCTGTTTACCATTATACTGTATGCAGCATATGGGGAATTTCCGGATGTATATTATTTTCAGCTGATCTATTACAGTGTCTGCGTGTTTATCCTTGTTCTGGGATTAAGCTATGCAACCAGTGCGATCGTAATCTTTTTCCGTGATCTGACTCAGATCATCAACATTGCACTGCAGGTTGGAATCTGGCTTACCCCGATCATGTGGATCGCTGAGAATTCGCTCCAGGGACATGAGACCCTTCAGAAGATCCTGAAGCTGAATCCTTTATATTATGTGGTTTCCGGATACAGAGATACCTTCCTTATGAAGACCTGGTTCTTTGAGCATGCAGGATGGACGGTTTATTTCTGGGTATTTACCATCCTGTGCTTCCTGTTTGGCAGCTGGGTATTTAAACGTCTGCGCATTCATTTTGCAGATGTACTGTAGAGAATGTGGAGGAAAGAAAGAACGTGGATAATAAAAATGTAATACAGGTGAGTCATCTCACCAAGATGTATAAGCTTTATGACAAGCCTTCTGACAGACTGAAAGAGGCACTTGGACTTACCAAAAAAAAGCTCTACCGTGAGCATTACGCACTTCATGATGTGAATTTTGACATTCAGGAGGGCGAGTGTGTGGGAATTATCGGAACCAATGGTTCCGGTAAATCCACCATCTTAAAGATCATTACCGGTGTGCTGACTCCGACAGAAGGAGAGGTAAAGGTGAATGGCCGTATCTCCGCACTTCTGGAGCTGGGCGCAGGATTTAACATGGAATATTCCGGCCTTGAGAATGTATATCTCAATGGTACCATGATCGGATTTTCAAAGGAAGAAATTGATGCCAGACTTGATGATATCCTGGATTTTGCAGACATTGGAGATTTTATCCACCAGCCTGTAAAGACTTATTCCAGCGGTATGTTCGTGCGTCTGGCTTTTGCTGTTGCCATCAATATTGACCCGGAGATCCTTGTGGTTGACGAGGCACTGTCAGTAGGTGACGTATTTTTCCAGGCAAAATGCTATCATAAATTCGAAGAGTTCAAGAAACAGGGAAAGACCATTCTGTTCGTAAGCCATGACCTGAGCAGCGTATCCAAATACTGTGATAGAGTTATCCTTCTGAATAAAGGTGTGAAGATGGATGAAGGTTCCCCGAAGCAGATGGTAGACCTTTACAAGCAGCTTCTGGTAGGACAGGATCCTGTGAAGCAGCAGGAAGAATCCGGAGCTCCTTCGAAAGAGGAGAAGGGAGAGGGCAATTTCCAGGCCAACCCGAACATGCTGGAGTACGGAAACCGTATGGCTGAGATCATTGATTTCGAGGTGGTTGATGATAAGGGTGTCCGCTCCAATACCATTGAGAAGGGCAGCAGTTTCCAGATCCGCATGAAAGTCCGTTTCAACGAGGATATCCAGGAGCCGATCATGGCTTATACCTTTAAGAATATCAAGGGAACGGAGATCACAGGAACCAACACCATGTTCGAGAAAGTCCAGGTGGAGAAATCCGGAAAAGGGGATGTATGCACAGCGACTTTTACCCAGGAGATGAACCTCCAGGGCGGGGAGTATCTGCTTTCTTTCGGATGCACCGGCTACAAAGACGGCGATTTTACTGTGTTCCACAGACTTTATGATGCCTGCAACATCACAGTCGTTTCCGCGAAGAACACAGTGGGCTTTTATGACATGAATTCCAGAGTAGAAATACAGTGTGAGGATTAGGTATGGGAGAAAAAATTGGAAAGGTATTCCTGGATACGACCTACTATCCAGGTGAGGACTTGTACAGCGACGGTGCTATTGAAGATGAAATGCTGGCCATAGCAAGGGATCATGCACCGGAGGAATTTAACCGTGTGATCGCAGAAAGGGAGAGCTGGCCGATCCTGTATCATTTTTCCCATATCAGGGAGAATATCTTAAGCTGGGTTCCTTTTAAGGGAGATGAAAAAGTTCTGGAGGTTGGTGCCGGCTGCGGTGCTGTCACAGGTGCACTCTGCCGCAACGCAGGAGAGGTGACAAGTATCGACCTTTCCATGAAGAGGAGCCGTATCAATGCCTACCGCCACAGAGACCAGGAGAATCTTAAGATCCTGGTGGGAAATTTCCAGGAGATCGAGAAGAATCTTACTGAGAAATACGATTACATTACCCTGATCGGTGTGTTTGAGTACGGAGAAGCTTATATTCAGAGCGAAGATCCCTATGTGGATTTCCTGAAGATCATTTCCAGACATCTGAAACCGGACGGAAAGATCATCCTTGCTATTGAGAACCGCCTGGGCTTAAAATACTGGGCCGGATGCACAGAGGATCATTTCGGAACTCTCTTCGAGGGGCTGGAAGGCTACCCGAGGACAAAAGGTGTCAAGACTTTTACAAGAAAAGAATTCCGCCAGATCCTGAAACAGGCCGGGGATCTGAAGGCTTCCTGGTACTATCCATTCCCGGATTACAAGTTCCCGATGACTGTATATTCTGAGGAATATCTTCCGAAAAAAGGCGAGCTGAACAGGACAGAATATAATTTTGACCGCTTCCGCCTGCAGCTTTTCCAGGAATCACCGGTATATGATACGCTTCTTGATAATGATTTGTATCAGGAATTTGCCAATTCCTTCCTGCTTATGATCGGTAAGGAACAGCCTGAGATGGAAACGATTTATGCCAAATTTTCCAATGAGAGAGACAGGAAATTTGACATCCGCACAGAGATCGGTTCCACAGGAAAGGTTAGCCGTGTAGTAAAGAAAGTTCCGGAAACAAAAGAGGCAGAAAGCCATGTAAATAATCTGGAGAAAATCTGCGAAGAGCTTGGCAGACTTTATGCGGGCGCAGGAATCCAGGTAAATCGCTGCAAGGCACAGCCTGAAGCCGCAGAATTTGAATATCTTACAGGCGTTACCCTGGAAGAGAAGCTGGATACCCTTCTGGAAGAAGGAAAAGCCGACCAGGCAGAAGAACTGCTTTTTTCCTATATAAATAAAGTAAAACAGATCCATGAGAAGGAAGATTTCCAGAAGACAGAGGAATTCGTGAAAGTATTCGGAGATATAAAAAATCTGCCGGAGAATCTGAAAGCTGCACCGCTTTCCAATATTGATTTCGTTCCTGCCAATGTGATCCTGAGCGGAGAAGAAGGAGAAGAAGCGGTAGTGATCGACTACGAATGGACATTCTTTTTCCCGGTGCCATCCAATTTCCTTGTGTACCGCATGATCCACTATTATCTGGAAAGCGATGGAAAACGTGAGAGCCTGAAGAGCCGTGGTTTCTACGAGAAAGCCGGTCTCACAGAGAAAGAGTGCCAGGCTTATGCAGAGATGGAGAAGAATTTCCAGAAATATATGCTTGGCAGCCACAACGCCATGCTGAACCTCTATGGAAAGATCTCACCGGGCAAAGCCGATGCTGTGCAGTTTTATGAAGAGAAGAAGCTGGAAACTTCTCAAAACCTGCAGGTATTCTGGGATGCAGGCAGAGACTTTAATGAGGCAGATTCCAGAAAATATCCGATAAAGAACAAAGAGGTCTATGCGAAGGTAACACTTCCAGAGCATACCAGAAAGCTGAGACTTGATCCGGGCGAACTGAGAAGTGGCCTGCATATCCGCAGGATGAACTGGTCAGACGGAACACCTGTGAAGTTTTTTACAGAAGGATGCAGCCTGGGTGGAGATACTTACTATTTCGGAGGAGAGGATCCGCAGATCATCATTGAGGAAATTCCGGAGAATGCAGAATTTATAGAGATCGATCTGGAATTTACAGATGAGAAAAAAGCAGGGCAGAAATTCTGGCAGAAATATCAGAACAAAGAGCGAAAGCTTCGTCAGATCCGCGCTGAGATCGCCAGGAATGAAAAAATGTTCGAGGTTATGAAGCACAGCCGTTTATGGCGTGCATACCGTAAATTCAAAAAAATATGACAGAGTGCTGCTGTTCATAAGAGGGATAAGACTATGGCAAAAATACTTTGGAATGTTGATGAAAAAAAATACAATGACAGGAATGCCCATACGCTGATCCTGACCGGATGGGCCACAGAGCAGGGAAATCCCGCGCTTACTTTTTCCCTGAAGGGAGATGGAGAGGATATTTCCATTTCACAGCCGGAAAGGTTTGACAGAGCTGATGTTGCCAGAAGTCTGTCCGAACTTGGAGAAGTCCGGGATGCAGGATTTACCCTGAAGATCCCGGAGATCCTGACTCTGGCGGAGAAATATACAAGACTGGAAGTATTTCTTTCGGATGGAAGTGAGAGGGAAGTGATCTTCTCCTCCACAGGCAAAGAACTGGAAGATTTCTGCATGGACTGCCTGATGGAATATCGTATTGATAAAGAACAGATCCTGGGAAAAAATACGCTTCTTGTAGAAGGATGGGTGCTGGATCAGCAGGGGTCCGACGAGGTTTTTGTGGAAGACCGCTCCGGGAAACCGGTGAAATGCACCATAAACAGAGGAAGACGGCCGGATGTAGAAGAAGAGCGTGGAATCACAGCTTCCGGCAGCCGTGAGATCGGTTTTTCCATCAATGTGAATCTGGAGGAAACCGGAAATAAAGAACTTATTGTCCGATTTAAAGGACTGAAAATCCAGAAAACATATCTGATAGATGTAAAAAAACTGAAAAAAGAGAAATCTGTTTTTTACCAGAGAATGAATCTGCTTTCCATGGAGAACAAGGATGCAAACAGGGCTTATATTAAAGAGAAAGGCCTGAAAGAATTTCTGCATTATGTGGCAACCTACCAGCCGGAGAGCGTTTCTGTAGATTATGAGGAATGGCTGAAATCCCATGCAGCCAGCAGAAAAGAACTTAACCGGCAGAAGAAGACTGTTTTTAAGGAGAGACCGCTGATCAGTATTGTGATCCCTCTTTATAACACATCCGAGGAATATCTGAAAGAGCTTATTGATTCCGTGAGAACCCAGACTTATACAAACTGGCAGCTGTGTCTTGCTGACGGCAGCGAAGGCCCGGAAACAAGGGCGTTTCTCAATAAAAAATACAGAAAAGAGAACCGCATTACTTATAAGAAGCTGAGAGAGAACAAAGGGATCTCAGAGAATACCAATGCAGCCATGAAGCTGGCAGCAGGAGAGTATATTCTGCTCTGTGACCATGATGATGTCCTCACACCAGATGCCCTGTTCCACATTGCGAAAGCGATCACAGAACAGAAGGCAGATGTGATCTACACTGACGAAGATAAAGTCAGCATGGACGGAAAAAATTATTTTGAGCCGAATTTCAAGCCGGATTATAATTTGTTCCGTCTTCGCGAGAACAATTATATTTGCCATATTTTTGCATTTAAGAGAAGTCTTCTGGAACGGACCGGTACGTTCCGGCCGGAATATGACGGAGCGCAGGATTTTGACCTGATCTTGCGGTGCTGTGAGCAGGCAGAACGGATCGTTCATATCCCGAGAGTGCTGTATCACTGGAGAAGCCATATGAATTCCACAGCAGCCAACCCGGAGAGCAAGCGGTATGCTTTTGAAGCAGGAAAGTGTGCAGTGGAGGATCATTACCGGAGAATGGGAATCAAGGCAGAGGTGGAGATGACAGACCGCCCGGGATGGTACAGAAGCCATGTAGCCATTGACGGCGAGCCCATGATTTCCATTATCATTCCAAATAAGGATCATATTGATGATCTGGATCTTTGCGTAACTTCCATTGAGAAGAAATCTACCTGGAAGAATTATGAAATCCTTGTAGTTGAGAACAACAGCGAGAAGAAAGATACCTTCGTATATTATGAGGAACTGCAGAGAAGATACGACAATGTGAGAGTCCTTACCTGGAAAAAAGAATTCAACTATTCTGCTATCAACAACTTTGCTGTAAGGGAATCCAGAGGCGAGTACCTTCTGTTCCTGAATAATGACGTGGAGATCATCACTCAATCCTGGATGGAGGAGATGCTTCAGATCTGCCAGCAGAAGGGCGTGGGAATGGTCGGTGCGAAGCTGTATTATCCGGATGATACCATCCAGCACGCAGGTGTTGTGCTGGGACTTGGTGGAATTGCCGGACATATCATGTGCAAGGCGAACCGCGATGAGATCGGCTATATGGGACGTATGGTTTCCGTGCAGGAGATCAGTGCGGTCACAGCGGCCTGCATGATGATGAAAGCATCCGTGTTCCGTGATGCAGGCGGTTTTGACGAGGAGCTTCGCGTGGCATTTAACGACATTGATCTGTGCATGCAGGTTCGCAGCATGGGAGAAAAGATCGTATTTACTCCTTATGCAGAGCTTTATCATTATGAATCCAAGTCAAGAGGACTGGAGGATACACCGGAGAAACAACTGCGCTTCGGAAAAGAAGTGAAGTGCTTTAAGCGCAAATGGGAAAGAGACCTGCTGAAAGGCGATCCGTATTACAGTCCGAATCTGTCCCTGAAAGAAGGGGACTGTTCTCTGCGAAAAGAAGAAAGAAATGGGGAGTATCATGCCTAAGGAAATATTTGAAGTAACAAGAGAAAGATTTCATCTGCTGGACAGAAATAAATATATCGTACAGGGAAGCTGGCCGAAAGAGGCGAAAGTGGAAGTCTGCCTGGACAGCCAGAAGCTTCCGGTGAAAGTGGAGAAGCTTGAGATCGTAAGTGCTATGGAGCGTTTTAAAGATCCGGATCTTATGCGCGGTGAGCAGATCACCATGACGATCGAGATGCCGGATCAGCTGGATGAGTACTGCAAGCTGGTGATCTATGCAGTGTCAGAAGGAAAGCGAACTGTATGGTTTTCCATCACAGCTGCAGAGCTTGAGAAAAAACGTGACAAGCCGCAGGTGTATTTTGAGGAAGAAAAAGTACAGCAGGGAATGGTGCGCTTAAGAGGCTGGGCTATTGCAAAAATTCCTGTGACCATCCGTATTTATGACGAGAATAAAGAACAGCTGGCAGCAGACATCCAGAGAACAGACCGTGTGGATGTAGATCAGCTCTATGATGAGATCGAGCATCCGGAGAAAACAGGATTTTTCACGGAAGTAACAGGCGTTTCCGGCAAATGTCTCTATGTGGTATTCTACTCTGGAGACAGAAAGACAGTAAAAGTCGTGCCGCTCCGCAAGCTCGATGTTCTTGCGAAAAAAGTCGACAAATATGCAAAAAAAGGCATCCGCTACTGGAAATCCCAGGGAGGTGCAGCTCTTGCCGGAAAAGTGGTATCCAAGATCCGCACAGTCTCCACAAGAGAGATCCCATACCAGAAGTGGATCACCCGCCATCTTCCGGGCAAGGCAGAACTGGAGAAGCAGAGAAGGACAAAATTCAGTTACAGCCCGAAGATCTCCATTGTTGTACCGCTGTACAAAACACCGGAGAAATATCTGCGCAGACTGGTGGAGTCCATCCAACAGCAGACATATACCAACTGGGAGCTGTGCCTCTCTGACGGAAGCGATGAGAATTCTCCGATCGCAGGAATCCTGAGAGAACTTTCTGCCAGGGACAAAAGGATCAAAGTGATCTCCCACGACTGCACACTGCAGATCTCCGAGAATACAAACAGTGCCATAGAAGCTGCAACTGGTGATTTTATCGCATTTGCAGACCATGATGATGAGCTGACACCGCATGCTTTGTTTGAATGTGTGAAAGCACTCAATGAGAATCCTGAGACACTGGTGATCTACTCTGATGAAGATAAAATGTCCATGGACGGACATAAATTCTTCCAGCCGCATTTTAAACCGGATTACAACCCGGATCTTCTGTGCACAGTAAACTATATCTGCCATCTTTTTGTGGTATCCCGCAATGTAGTAGATAAAGTAGGAATGCTGCGCAAAGAGTTTGACGGAGCACAGGATTACGATTTTGTTTTCCGTTGCGTGGAAGCTGTGAAGGATGAAGAGATCTATCATGTGCCCAAGATTCTGTACCACTGGAGATGCCACGGGGATTCCACAGCTGAGAATCCGGAGAGCAAGACCTATGCTTTTGAGGCCGGACGGAGAGTGGTGAAGGAGCATTACAACAGGATCGGTGTGAATGCAGAGGTTCTGGATGGAGAGTTCCTTGGTCTGTACAGAACAAAATTTGTGCGGGATTATGATCCGCTGATCTCCATTATCATTCCCAACAAAGATCACATTGATGATCTGAAACGCTGTATGGATTCCATTGACCAGAAATCCACTTACAAAAATTACGAGTATGTAATTGTGGAGAATAACAGTACAGATCCTGCTACCTTTGAATATTATAAAAAGATCGAGAAGGAGAATGAAAGAGTCCATGTAGTTTACTGGGATGATGTGTTTAATTATTCAGCCATCAACAACTATGGAGCTTCTTTTGCAAAAGGAGAGTATCTTCTGCTTCTGAACAACGATACGGAGATCATCAATCCGGATTGTCTGGAAGAACTTCTTGGGTACTGTACACGCAGCGATGTAGGTGCGGTGGGAGCCAGACTGTATTATGAGGATGACACGATCCAGCATGCCGGTGTTGTGATCGGATTTGGCGGAATTGCAGGACACTGTTTTGTGATGCAGCCAAGAGGAACCACAGGATACTGCCACCGTATTATCTGCGCCCAGGATTACAGTGCTGTTACAGCAGCCTGCATGATGGTGAAGCGCAGTGCTTTTGAGAAGGTTGGCGGACTTTCCGAGGATCTTGCAGTTGCATTTAATGATATTGATTTCTGCATGAAGCTGAGAAAAGCCGGATACCTGATCGTATACAATCCGTACGCAGAGCTTTACCACTATGAATCCAAGTCAAGAGGACTTGAGGATACTCCGGAGAAGGTGGCACGTTTCAACCGTGAGATCTCCATCTTTGAGAAAAAATGGCCGGATATCCTGAAAAACGGCGATCCTTATTACAACCCGAATCTGACACTGAAAAGCCAGGACTTTTCTCTGAAGAGGATCTAGGAGGATAAGGTTCATGAAGAAATATTTTACAAAAGAATCCAAAACAAGGCTGCTGCTTCTGGCAGCTTTGTTTTTCAGCTGCCTCTTTATTTTCCGGCAATATCTGTTTGGAGATTCGGTGCTGGTTTTTGACGATGTAGGCGGGGATACCTGGCAGCAGTACACAATGTACTATGCAGATATCGTGAACCATCTCCGGGCCGGAACTTTTTCATTCTGGGATTTTACCAATGGAATTGGAAGCAGTTTGTTTACCATGCTGCAGGCAGATCCGTCATTGATCCTGATCTGTCTTATTGGCGTAGTTCTGGGGCCTGCACATATGCTGTATTATCTGGTAGTGCTTCAGATCCTGAAGATACTGGCAGCAGGATGGAGCTTTTACTGGTTCCTCTCGGAATTTCAGTACAGCAGACAGGCCAGGTTCCTGGCTTCTTTTGCCTACGGACTGAACGGATATCTCCTCGTGTGGGGACAACATTACCAGTTCGGCATGGTAGTGGTCTATCTGCCGCTGATCCTTCTCTTTGAAGAGAAATTTATCCAGGGGAAAAAAGGCCGCGCGATTTTTCCTGTGGCAGTGTTTTTAAGTGGGATCTACAGTGTTTATCTTTCCTATATGACACTGATCGGTGCCGGATTCTACCTGATCTTCCGGCTTCTGATGGATGCGGAAGATTTTAAGAGCAGAGTGCGGAAATTTTTCAGCGGATGCGTTCAGATGGTCCTGGGAATTGGAATGAGTCTTGGGATATTTCTTCCAATGGCGGCAAGTATCATGAACTCTTCCAGAGTTTCACCGGGATCAGGAGGGATTTTAAGCCTTCTGAAAAAATGCTTCAAACCTTATGATTTTGATTATTATAATTCGCTGCTGACCCGGCCGTTTTCTACGAATCTTCAGAATCTGCAGGTTCTGGGGGACACGAAATACGAAGGATATAACAATTATTACGAAGATCCGGTATTGTTCTGTTCCGTTCTGGCAGTGATCTTTCTGATCCAGTTTGTTCTTGTGTTCTGGAGGAGCAATGAGAAAAAACGTGTGAAGCGGGCCGTTTATGGAGCAGCAGTGCTGATATTGGTGGTCATGCTGCTTCCTCTTGGGGGAATTGTGTTCAATGCTTTTACAACACCGCCTACCTATCGTTTTACTTATATTCTGATGGCCGTACTTCTTCTGGCTTTTGCATGGATGTGGGATTATCTCCAGGCAGGAGGAAGGATCAGTATTGTTGGACTGGCTGTTGTGGAGGTTTTGATACTCCGGGCGTATATGGCAGGGTATGAAGACAGTGTTTTTGCTGCGTACAGAGAAAATGCGGTGATCCTTGCAGTGACGGGAACTGTTATGGTACTTGGCGTTCTGATCCTGGGATTTTGCCGGAAAAACAAGCTTCGGAAAGCAGTATCGATATGTTTGATGGTGATGCTTGCTGTGAATGTAATATCAGAAGGCGGAATTACATACACGGACAGGATCTGCCTGAAAAAAACAGATACACCGCTGGAACAGATGGCAGCGCAGACTGGAGTGTTTGAGGAAAAACTGCAGTCTGAAGATACGGAGACAGAGGCAAGTGCTGTTTTTTACAGGCCTCAGACTTATTATCGGGAACTCTACAGCCAGGATGTGCAGAATGCACTGGCCTATCTTCAGGAGACAGATCCGCAATTTTACAGAGTTGAAAAAGATTATTCGGCAGGAACGATTTCCATGGATTCCCTTGCACAGAATTACCGTGGAATCAGCACCTATAATTCCGTTATGAACGGAAATGTAAAAGAATTTGTAAAGACCTGCTATCCGGAATTTTGTTATCTTGACCGTAACCGCTACACATTCTGGCAGATGGCAGATAACAATGTATTCGGTGCTTTTATGGGAGTCCGTTACCTTCTTTCAAAAAATCCGGAGCTTGACAGCAGTAAATATGAATTTATCAGTCAGTTTGGCGCGATTTATCTTTACCGGAATAAAGAAGAAGGCAATGTGGCCAGATTCTACGAGAATACGATCTCAGAGGAAAGCCTGAAGAAGCTTTGCAAAAAAGATGTGAGAGAAAGCAACAGAGAGGTACTTCTTTCAAATGCGATAGCTGTAGATGGCGGAGAAGATATTTCAGACATCAGTGAGCTTGCTTCTGTATCGGAAGGGCAGAAGAATTCTAGTGTAACCCTGAATGCGCCTGAAAAAGATTCTCATGTAACCGGAAGCGTGGATGCAAAAACAGATGGATATGTGATGTGCATGATCCCCTATGAAAAGGGCTGGACTGTTACTGTTGACGGAGAAGAAACGGAGAGCATGCAGGGGGATATCGGTTTCCTTGCATTTAAAGTCTCAGAAGGAGAGCACCAGATCGAGCTTACCTACCAGGTTCCCGGAATGAAAGCCGGAATGATGGCAGGAGGTGTGTGCTGGATCTTGTATCTTGGAGTTGTGGTTTTGACAGGATGCAGGAGAAGGAGAAATTCTGCCGGGAAGTAAGTGAAAGAGCGAGATCTCAGATTTGTTCAGATCTTCTTAAAAGGAAGTGAGCTGAACATGTTATTTATCTGAGATAACGCTCTTTTTCTTTTGCACAGTAAATGTAAATATCTGTTTTATTGTCTGGCGTTTTTTCTGTATGGAAATCCTGTCAGGATTTAATAACCTTGATCATTCTCCAGAGAAGAAGTACAAGGAGCAGAACTCCTGCTCCGCCGATGATAAAATAAGGGATCGGGGAAGCGTTCTGGGAAACTCTGGCAGCTTCCATATTCACATCGTTCTCCTGTGTATCTGCCACAGCGGCATCTTCTGTAGTATTCTCGATCACAGCAGTTCCAACCTGTGTACCTCCGAATGAATAGGTACGATTGATCTGACCGTCTGCGTCTGCGTCTTCTGTAGTAAGATCGTCAGATGTCGCACCGGAAGGGATCATCACCTGTCCGCCGGAAAGAATATGAAAATCTTCCTCTCCGAGATCCAGAAGCTGGAAGTTGCTGAAACCATAATCCATAAGAGAGATGGCTTCATTGGCTGTCTGGCCGGTAGCTCCGTTCATAACAACGCAGATAAGAGTTGTGCTGTTTCGTTCTGCAGCTGTGACAAGAACACTTCCGGAAGCAGTTGTTGTACTCTCACGTCCGCCGATACATCCGCTGTAATAAGTAGATGCAGTCTGGCTGATCAGGGAAAAACTGCTGGTCAGGTTGCGGGCTCCGCCGGAAACATTGGTAGCAGGTATTGTATAAGAAGTTGCACTTGCGATATCACGGAAACCGTCAGTATTAATAGCCGCCTGCATGATCAGTGCAAGATCATGAGCAGTAGTGTGCTGGTTATCATCCGGAAGACCGGTTGGGTTGGTGAATACCGTGTTGGTGCATCCAAGTTCCTGTGCGCGGGAGTTCATGTTCTCCACAAAGGCATCTACAGATCCTCCGATCTGTTCTGCGATCTGAAGTGCGATATCATTGGCAGAGGCCAGCATAATAGCATACAGGCACTGCTCCATGGTAAAAACTTCTCCAAGCTGTGAAGAGATATGTGCACCGCCGTCTGTAACGCCGGAAACGCCAGTCTCAGTCATTGTCACCTGGTCAGTAAGCTGGCTGTTCTCGAGAGCCAGAAGGCAGGTCATAACTTTCACTGCACCTGCAGGGGAAAGTGCCTGATCCATATCTTTTGCGTAGAGGATGGTGTTGGTGGTATCTTCCATAACTACTGCCGATGCGGAGGTGATCTCAGGTCCCTGGGGCCAGCCGCTTATGGAATTGGTGGTGATGGTGGATGCAGCGGCAGCAGTGGCTGCTGTGGTATCTTCTGCGGCATATACCGAGGTCTGGAATATCATGGAAGCAGAAATTCCAAATGCCAGAAAAGCCGCTGTTAATCTTGATTTTTTCATAATATATACTACTCCTGTTTATGTATGATAAAACAACATATTCTAAATCAGTATAACACATTTTCGCTCTTCCTTGCAAAAAAAATGCGACAATGTTAAAATACATCTATCAAATTGAGTAATACGGAGAAAATATATGAGTAAAGATGATTCCACAGGAAAAATTCAATGGGACAGACTTTTAAAAAAGCTCTCACCCTATACAGTACAGAAAGGGCTGAGATATCTGAAGCATTACGGCCTGAAAGAGTTCTGGATCCGTCTTCACGAGAGATTCGAACCAGAGGAAGTTCCATACGGACCGTGGTATGAGGCATATCAGCCAACAGAGGAAGCTTTGGAGAAACAGCGTCGGAGGAAATTTAAGAACGGTCCGCTTATCAGCATTGTAGTGCCGGCTTATCTGACACCAGAGCGTTTTTTACGGCAGATGCTGGATTCACTTCTTGCTCAGACTTATGAGAACTGGGAGTTGTGTCTGGCTAACGGAAGTCCGGAAGATCAGGATATGCAGACAGTTCTGAAGTCTTATGCAGAGATGGATGAACGTATCCGTTATCAGGATCTGAAGGAGAATCTTGGCATTGCTGAGAATACCAACGCAGCTTTTGCCATGGCGAAGGGTGATTTCGTGGGGCTTCTGGATCATGATGATCTGCTTGCTCCCAATGCACTTTATGAAATCGCGGCAGCACTGGAGGAGCATCCCGAGGCAGATGTGATCTATACAGATGAGGACAAGGTCACGACAGATCTTACGGAACATTTCCAGCCACATCTGAAACCGGATTTTAATCTGGATCTTCTGAGATCCAACAATTATATCTGTCATTTTCTGGTGGTAAGGCGCAGTGTCGTTGAGAAGGCGGGGGGATTCCGCAGGGAGTTTGACGGAGCACAGGACTATGATTTTGTTTTCCGATGCGTGGAACAGGCCAGGGAAGTTGTACATGTGCCGGAGATTTTGTACCACTGGCGTACCCATAAATCTTCCACAGCAGATAATCCGGCAAGCAAGATGTACGCATTTGAAGCTGGAAGACGTGCCATTGAGGGGAACCTTGAACGAACAGGGACGAAAGGAACAGTGGAGCATACCCCGGATTTCGGATTTTACCGTGTGAAATATCCGGTACAAGGAGAACCGCTGGTATCTATTATCATCCCTAACAGAGAAGAGAAAGAGACACTTAAGGAATGTGTGGAATCCATCTTTTCAAAAACTTCCTATAAGAATTATGAGATCATCATTGTGGAGAACAACAGCAGTTCCAACGAGATCTTCCGGTATTATAAACAGTTATCTGAAGATCAGAGAATCCATCTGTTCCGCTGGAAAAAAGAATTCAACTATTCGGCTATTAATAATTTCGGTGTCCGCCATGCAAAAGGCGGTTATCTTCTGTTTCTGAACAATGACGTGAAGATCATTGATCCGGACTGGCTCACAGAAATGCTTGGTGTCTGCCAGCGTAAGGAAGTTGGAGCAGTTGGCGCGAAGCTGATCTACCCGGACAATACCGTCCAGCATGCAGGATGTATCGTTGGAATGGGCGGGATTGCAGGAAATATGTTTGTAAATATGCCTGCAGAGAGAACCGGATATCTTCATAAGGCATCGATCCTCCAGGATATGAGCTGTGTAACGGCTGCCTGCATGATGATGAAGAAATCTGTTTTCCAGGAAGCTGGAGGATTTACAGAGGAACTTGCAGTTGCATTTAATGACGTGGATCTCTGTCTGAAAGTGAGAAGCCACGGTCATCTGATCGTTTATGATCCATATGTGAAACTGTACCATTACGAATCCAAATCAAGAGGAGCAGAGGACAGCGAGGAGAAGATACGCCGTTTTCAGACGGAGATCGAATATATGCGCTGTCACTGGCTGGATATCCTGAAAAAAGGAGATCCGTACTACAACAAAAATCTTTCCCTCACGAAATGGAATTATTCCCTGAAGCCGCTTCCGGGAATGGGAAAGAAGAAGGGGTAAAGGAATGCAGGAAGTATCGGTAGTTATACCTAACTTTAATGGTATGGCATATCTGGATGGTGTTCTTTCCAGTTTGGAGAGACAGACGATCAAAAATTTTGAAGTAATATTGGTAGACAACGGATCAACAGATGGAAGCTGCGCGTTTGTGGCTGCAGAATACCCATGGGTGCATATGATCCAGCTTCCGGAGAATTATGGTTTCAGCAGGGCAGTAAATGAAGGAATCCATGCAGCAAGGTCGCCGTATGTGCTGCTTCTGAATAATGATACAGAGGCAGAACCGGATTTCCTTGAGGAGATGGTTGCCTCTCTTCGAAGACACAAGAAGGCTTTTTCCTGCCAGGCAAAGATGATCCAGCTTCATGACAGAGACAAGATGGATGATGCTGGTAATTATTACTGTGCACTTGGATGGGCCTATGCCAAGGGAAAAGGTAAGGATATCAATAATTATAATAAAGAACAGAAGATTTTTTCCACCTGTGCAGGTGCTGCGATCTACAGAAAGAAGATCATCGACCGGATCGGTGATTTTGATGAGGAGCATTTTGCATATCTGGAGGATCTGGACATCGGTTATCGTGCACGTATCAACGGATACGAAAACTGGTATGCCCCAAAAGCGAAAGTTTATCATGTAGGAAGCGGAACAAGCGGTTCCAGATATAATCAGTTTAAGATCCGTTATTCCTCCAGGAATAATATTTACCTGATCTATAAGAACATGCCGTTCCTTCAGATCATACTGAATCTGCCATTTCTTATTATAGGATTCGGGGCAAAGATCCTGTTTTTTGCGTCAAAAGGATTTGGCCGTGAGTATCTGGCAGGTATCAAAAACGGCTTTCAGATCAGCCGGAAAAATAAAAAAGTAAAGTTTTCCATGAGAAATCTGCCCCGCTATATCGGGCTTCAGTTTGAACTCTGGATCAACATTTTTAGGCGTTTTGCCAGTTAAGACACTATATTTTCACAGAATTTTTATATTTCAGAGGGAAGATTTTGTTGCTTTTGGGTTTCATCTATTATAAGATAAAGGCAATGAACTTAAATGAGGTGGCGGAAATTGATTAAAGATAACCAGAAAAATTTCAGTCGTCTCCATATGCTGATCGATGTATTTGTGGTCGTAGTCTCTTATGCACTGGCATGGCTGAGCCGTTTTCAGGGAATTTTTGAGCATTCTGCGGTTCAGTCCAAGACAGTTCAGGAATATATGTTTATGTTGATATTCATTATTCCAGGCTATCTGCTTTTGTACCAGGCTTTTGACCTCTATACACCGATGCGGATGCAGGGGCGCCGTCTCGTGCTCGCCGGAATTGTGAAGGCGAATGCGTTAGGGCTCCTTATCATCATGTTTGCACTTTACAATTTTAAAGAGTTGGATTATTCCCGTCTTACACTGGTTTCCTTCTGCTTTATCAATATTGTCCTTGAGTGGGGCGTGCGTATGTTCATTTTCTATATTCTCAGGGACATGCGAAAGAAAGGAATGAACCAGAAACAGGTGCTGCTGGTTGGATACAGCCGTGCTGCTGAGGAATATGTAGACAGGATCCTGCAGAATCCGCAATGGGGATACGTGATCAGGGGAATATTGGATGATAATGTACCGGCAGGTACGACCTACAAGGGGATCAAGGTGATCGGAAGGATCGCCAACCTTATGATCATCCTTCCGTCCAGCCGGCTGGATGAGATAGCCATTACCCTGGGATTAAATGAGTATTATCGTCTGGAAGAGATCGTTGGCTTATGTGAGAAATCAGGAGTGCATACGAAATTTATTCCAGATTATAATAATATTATTCCAACCAAACCGTATACAGAAGATATTCTCGGGCTTCCGGTGATCAATATCCGGTATGTGCCTTTGAGCAACACGTTTAATGCACTGGTTAAGAGGGTTATGGATATTATAGGCGCGATCGTGGCTATCATTGTTTCTTCTCCTATTATGCTGATACTGTGCATTTTGATCAAGCTGACCTCACCGGGGCCGCTGATCTACAAGCAGGAACGTGTCGGCCTTCATAATCAGATTTTCCGGATGTATAAGTTCCGATCTATGGAAGTTCAGAAGGAATCTGAGGAGAGGAAAGCATGGACAGTCAAGAATGACCCAAGAGTTACAGGAATTGGCAAGTTTATGCGGCATACCAGTCTTGATGAGCTGCCACAGTTTTTCAATATTTTGAAAGGAGAGATGAGCCTTGTGGGACCGAGACCTGAGAGGCCGTTTTTTGTAGAGAAGTTTCGGGAGGAAATACCGCGATATATGGTCAAGCATCAGGTGCGTCCGGGACTTACCGGATGGGCGCAGGTCAATGGCTACCGCGGAGATACTTCTATAAGAAAAAGGATAGAATGTGATCTCTATTATATTGAGAACTGGTCAGTAGGATTTGATATAAAGATCATGTTTCTTACCATATTCAAGGGCTTTATCAACAAGAATGCATACTAAAAAGGGGAAAAGAGAAAGATGTCAAAACCTCGGAAAAAGAGTAAAAAAGTGCTGTTTATCCTGGAAATAGTCGTACTTCTTCTGTTTATCGGCGGACTGTATGTGTATGGTCAGATCTCAGCTAAGCTGGATAAGATCAATATACGGGAGACAGATATTGCAGAACAGGATATTGTAACGAATGATCAGGCACCGCAGATGACAGGTTATACCACATACGCGCTGTTTGGCCTGGATCACAGAAGCAAGAATGAGAAACTGAATACAGAGAACAGTGATACTATTATTATTGCAAGCATTAATAATGACACCAAGGCAGTGAAGCTTGTGTCTATTTATCGAGACACACTTCTTAATGTAAAAGATGATACTTATTCCAAGGCTAATGCAGCTTATGCATTGGGTGGACCTACACAGGCAGTTTCCATGCTGAACACGAACCTTGATTTGAATATCACAGATTATGTTTCTATTGATTTTAATGCCCTGGTAACAGTAGTTGACTGTCTTGGCGGATTGGATATCCCGCTTTCCTATGCGGAGATCGTTCATATGAACAATTACTGTGTGGAGACTTCTGAGGAGACAGACAAGAGTTACACACCGGTAGAGCTTCCGGATCCGAAACCGGAAGATGAGGAAGCAATCATCGGTACTTACCATCTGAATGGTGTACAGGCTACATCCTACTGCCGTATCCGTTATACAGCAAGCCTGGATATGGGACGTACAGAGAGACAGAGACGAGTGATCCAGATGATCGTAGACAAGGCGAAAAAAGCTGGTCTTTCAACCATTTTTGATATTATGGATCAGGTATTTCCGATGGTGACAACTTCTGTTTCCAAGACAGAGATCCTGAAGATGCTCCCGACAGTGATCGGATACAGCATTGATGAGACTACCGGATTCCCGACAGACTACAAGTTCGCAACAGTTAAGGGAAGTGTTATCGTACCGACTACGCTGGAGTCCAATGTACTGAAAATGCATCAGTTCCTGTATGGAAATACAAACTACACACCGACTGACGAGGTTATTAATAAGAGCGCACAGATTACAAGCATTGCCGGAGGCGGTGACGATGTACAGGATACCTCGCCTGCTGTAACGGATGAGCCGAATGACACTACAGATGACTCTTACACATGGCAGGGAGACACTGACACGTCAGGAGATTCAGACTACAGTGACAACACCGACTATTCCAGTGATGATGATTCAGATTATTCCGGCGGTGGATACGACACCGATTATTCTGGCGGAGGCTATGACACAGATGACACGGATTACGATTATTCCGGCGATTATGACGAAGACAGCCTTTCAGACGGAGAATAAACAAAGTAAATAAGCAATCAGCAGAGAGGACCATCCAGCATCGGGTGGTCCTTTCTGGACAGGAGAAAGAATATGAGTACAGTTAAAGTAGATGTGATCATTCCGGCTTACCGTCCGGGCGAAGAATTCGATAAACTTCTGGAACGGCTTAGTGTTCAGAAATATCCGCTCCATAAGATCCTTGTTATGAATACAGAAAAGAAATTCTGGAGAGAACAGTGGGAAAGAGATTATTCTCTTGTGGAGGTTCATCATCTTACAAAAGAAGAATTTGATCATGGTACAACCAGGCGGAGAGCAGCAGAGCTTTCAGATGCAGATATTCTTGTATTTATGACCCAGGATGCACTTCCAACTGACAAGGAGCTGATCGGAAATCTGGTATCTGCGCTGCAAAATAACGAAAATGCAGGTGCTGCTTATGCCAGACAGCTTCCAAAGGCTGACTGCCGTTTTCTTGAGAAATATACCCGTTCTTTCAATTATCCGTCCCAGTCCTGTGTAAAAACAGAAAAAGATGTACAGACAAGAGGAATCAAAACTTATTTCTGCTCCAATGTATGTGCAGCTTATGATCACAGGATCTATGATGAGATAGGCGGTTTCCCGGAAAAGGCTATTTTTAATGAAGACATGATCTACGCAGGATGGATGGTAAAAAAAGGCTATGCAGTTGTCTATGCGGCAGATGCAAAAGTGTATCATTCTCACAATTATTCCTGTGCACAGCAGTTTCACAGGAACTTTGATCTTGGTGTTTCCCAAGCAGAGCATCCGGAGGTTTTTGAAGGTGTTCCATCCGAAGGAGAAGGGATCCGTCTGGTAAAAAAAAGCATGGCTTATCTCGTACGTACAGGTCACATCTGGCTGATACCGGGCCTGTTTTTTCAGAGTGCTTCTAAATACGCAGGATATTTTCTCGGAAAAAGATATCAGAAGCTTCCTGGGAAGCTGATCCTGGCCTGTACCATGAGCCCGAATTATTGGAAAAAACATCAGCAGTGACAGGGATTTGAAGGAACACGGTTTTTTAAAGGATATATCACAGTTTGAACACAATTCCCTGTTAAACTGGGATTCATAAAGATGATACGAGAGGAAAAACAAGAAAGGGGCACCAAGATCATGAGTGAAGAAAACAGATGGGGACAGGACCCACAGGATACGGGCCGAACTGTTCCAAGAGAAGAAAACGCTCTGGATACTTATGAAAACGCAGATGCTGGCAGTGTAGCAGAACCTGGCACTGATAATATAGATAATAAACCTCTGACACATCCGTATTCAGCAGGACGTCGGATGCAGGAGAGTCAGAGAAACAGTACGGATGGTACTGACACAGCTGCAAACAGTGAGAATAGAACAGATACACCGAAATATGCACATTATCAGGTGCACCAGCCTCAGGCTGGCAACTATGCAGGGGGAAGCATTCCACCTAAGAAACCACGGAAGCCTAAGACATCTGGCGGTAATGGAAGCGACGGCTTTGGTAAGAAGGCAGCTACGGCAGTTTCCCTTGCAGTGATTTTCGGACTGGTAGCAGGTGTTGTTTTCCAGGGTGTAAATATGGCAGCAGATAAGCTTGGCGTCAACAATAACAGCAGCAGTACGCGGATCGAAAAAACGGAAACACTTACAGGATCAGATGAGAGCACAGACAGCAGTTCCACAGATTCTGATATTAAGAATATTGTGGCAGAGAGCGGAACTGTGGCAGGAGTTGCACAGGCAACCATGTCATCGATCGTAGCTATCACATCTGTCAGTGTTCAGGAGATCCCGAGTTTTTTCGGATATGGAACACGTCAGTACCAGAGTGAAGGAAGTGGCTCCGGAATCATTGTAGGTGAGAATGACGATGAGCTTCTGATTGCTACTAACAACCATGTTGTATCTGGTGCGACTACACTTACCGTATGTTTTGCAGGAAGCGATGTGGTTGGTGCAGAAGAAGAGACACAGGCCATAGCAAGCAGCAGTGACAGCAGTTTTTCCGGAAATACAGGCTCCGAAGGCGATGCAGATGTGGAAAATGCAGTTTCTGCAAAGATCAAAGGAACAGATGAGGAGAATGATCTTGCAGTGATCGCAGTTGAGAAATCCGACATTCCGGAAGAGACGATGAAGGAAATCAAGATCGCACAGCTTGGAAGTTCTGATGATCTTGTTGTAGGAGAGCAGGTTGTTGCTATTGGTAATGCACTTGGTTATGGTCAGTCTGTTACTTCCGGCTGGGTAAGCGCCCTGAACAGGGATATCAGCACTGAGGATGGCGAGGCAAGCGGACTGATCCAGACAGATGCAGCCATCAATCCTGGTAACAGTGGCGGTGCGCTTCTGAATATGAATGGTGAAGTGATCGGAATCAATGCTGCCAAGTATGCAGACAGCCAGGTAGAAGGTATGGGATATGCGATCCCGATTTCCAAGGCAGAACCGATACTGGAAGAGCTGATGAACCGTGAAACACGTGATAAAGTAGAAGATTCCTCCAAAGTCGGCTACATGGGAATCAAGGCTGCGGATCTTACTACAGAAGCGATCCAGATGTACAATATGCCTGCAGGAGCTTTCCTTACAGAAGTAACAGAAGGCGGTGCAGCAGACAGTGCCGGAATCAAAAAAGGCGACATTATCGTGAAACTGGACGGACAGAAAGTAAGCGGCAAGGATGATCTTGTTTCCAAACTTCAGTATTATGAGTCCGGTGAGACTATTGAAGTGGTGATCGCAAGGGCAGAGAGCGGAGAGTACAAGGAACAGACAGTAGAAGTTACCCTTGGAAGCAAACCGGCTTCTGAGAAGTAAGGTTTGAGGATCAATTAAGGAAAAATATAGATAGAAATATTCAATATGGGGAGCTGCAAGGTGATCGTGTGGCTCTCCATTTTTTTTACTGAAACTGCGAAGCAGTTATTCAGTGTAGAGCTGCGTAGCGAATGCGGATTGCGAATATCCGCTTGACTAGTACAGCGAATATTAAGTAAACGCTATATTGACTTGTCTGATTTTTCATATG
>CAVBVT010000028.1:0-26649 GCA_963598855.1 Eggerthellaceae bacterium | reverse complement strand
TTGCTTATAGTATATCAAGTGTATGGAGTGTAGTCACTATGCCATGTTTTGAGGCGCTTACGAAAAATTCTCATTGCGTATTTATGGACAATACGATTATAATGAATGTATAGGAAAAAGGCGGAATATTTTCATAAAAATAGGAGTAATAAAAGAATGAGCGTGCAGACAGATTGTGAAATGTTAGCTGTTCAGGCAATGGAAGCATATGCCAGAAAATACCACGTTTCAGGAAATGATGTGGTTGAGTTATTTCATGAAAATCAAGTTTTTGAAAAGATGATGATTCAGCATGAATACCTTCATCAAATAAGCTTTGAAGAAGTATTAGAGTATGTAGAGAAAATTATCATGGAAGGTTCAAAGGAATTGGTAGTTTATCATGGAAGCTGCTATGAATTTGAAAGTATAGATCTTAATAAGTCCCATAATAGAAGAGATTTTGGAAAAGGTTTTTATACTACGATTTTACAATCACAGTCAGAGGAGTGGGGGTATAGGCTTTCACTAAGAGAAAAAAAGAAGAAGTATTTTGTTTACGAATACTTGTTTGAAGAAAATCCTATATTAAGCGTGAAACGGTTTGATGCTTTGAGCGAAGAATGGCTGGAATTTATTAAAGAAAACCGAAGTAAAGGTGGATTACAGCACAATTATGATGTAGTAATTGGACCGGTTGCAGATGATAATACAATGGAGACTGTTCAGTTATATATAGCAAATATTTTGACAGCATCAGAAGCCGTAGAAAGGCTGCGGTATAATAAAGTAAATAATCAGGTGTCATTTCATACAGAAAAAGGATTACAGTATTTACAGTTGATAAGGAGGACTTCTTATGCCAGAAATGATTTATAGTTTTAATGGAAAAGATATTACTATGAATGTGTGCATACAAATTAGAGATGTACTAAAATTATTGCAACAACATTTTTATATCAGCTTTGAAGAAGCAGCATTGAAATTCTATAAGTCCGAAACATATAAGACATTACAGGAAACAGAAAATGGATTATGGGCAGAATCGGCAGAATATATAGCTGATAGATATTATGAAGAAGAGAGTTCTCATTAAAAGTGCACAAATAATCTCAAAACTGCTGGCCAATAGTCAGTCACTCATGAACAGGGAGGAATACAGCAATGGCACGGAAGAAGTCGATGGCATCGATTGATGCTGAAATCACAAAAGTAAAAACGGAAATGTCAAATCTTCAGGATAAATATGATGCGCTGGCAGAACGGCTCAAGGGACTTCAAGAACAAAAGCGTCAGCAAGAGGCTGCGACCATAATGGACGCATACGTCAAAAGTGGGAAAAGTCTCGATGAGGTGATGACGTTCCTAAAGCCTTGAAAGGGATTTAGTGTAACTTTTTTGCAAAGTTCACAATGAAACTTTACCCCAAATTCGCAGAACACTTGCCAGATATGCAGTACAGGTGTTAGAATAGCATCATCAAGTAATAAGGAGAAAATAAATGTACGATTATCTTATCGTAGGTGCCGGTCTCTACGGCGCAGTCTTTGCCCAAGAGGCGAAGAAGGCAGGCAAGTCTGTTCTCGTGATCGACAAACGTCCGAACATTGCCGGAAATGTGTACACAGAAAAGGTTGAAGGAATCAACGTACATAAATATGGTGCACATATTTTCCATACGAATAACAAGAAGGTATGGAATTACATCACACAGTTTGCTGAGTTCAACCGCTTTACCAACAGCCCGGTTGCCAACTATCATGGAGAGCTGTACAGCCTTCCGTTCAATATGTACACATTTAATAAGATGTGGGGCGTGGTAACACCGGAGGAGGCTGCGGCGAAGATCGAGGAGCAGCGTAAAGATGCAGGCATCACAGAGCCAAAGAACCTGGAAGAGCAGGCAATCAGCCTTGTTGGTACAGATATCTATGAGAAACTTATTAAAGGATATACAGAGAAGCAGTGGGGACGTCCGTGTACAGAGCTTCCATCTTTTATCATTAAGAGACTGCCGGTTCGTCTTACTTTTGATAACAATTATTTCAATGCTCTTTATCAGGGAATTCCAGTTGGCGGTTATACCAAGATGGTTGCCAATCTTCTGGATGGCATTGAAGTACACCTGAATGAGGATTACCTTGCAAAGAAAGCAGAGTATGATGCAATGGCAGACAAGGTTATCTACACAGGTGCTATTGATGCATACTTTGATTACAAGCTGGGTACATTGGAGTACCGTTCTGTAAGATTTGAGAACGAGACTCTTGATAAGCCGAATTTCCAGGGCAATGCAGCTGTGAACTATACAGATGTGGAGACACCCTGGACACGTATCATTGAGCATAAATGGTTTGAGTTCGGTAAAGATGAGGAAGGTAATGATCTTCCGAAGACAGTGATCAGCCGCGAATACAGCTCTGAGTGGAAACCTGGAGATGAGCCGTATTATCCGGTTAATGATGAGAAGAACGGACAGCTTTATGCGCAGTACAAAGAGCTGGCAGAGAAGGAACCGAAGGTGATCTTTGGCGGTCGTCTTGGTGAGTACAAATATTACGACATGGATGCAGTTATCGCATCTGCACTGGATATGTGCGAAAAGGAACTGGCATAAGACAGATTCAGTTTAACCGATAAACTGGACTAACAAAAGATAAAATCCTCTTATATTTCGGATCAGGCAGGGAAATATAGGAGGATTTTGTCTATATAGAGATACGATAGCATTTATAAAATAACGATATCAAATCTGAGACCTGTATGAATGATATGGTTGTTTTGAAATGATGTACTAAGTAAGTGGCGAGGAGAGGAATCAGAATGAAAAGGGTAAGGTATATTTTCGCAGCGGGGGTTGTGGCAGCGGTAATGGCAATGAGTGTTCCCGTTTATGCAGACCGGTCAGGTAAAACAGAACTTCCGCAGGACAGTACAGATTATTATATGACTGTAGATTCCGGAGGAGTTGGAGTGGATATTTATCCGGAGACTAATGATAAAAGCGAAAAACTGAATGATAAGACTGTAGAAGATGGAACGGTTTTACATATTGAAGGCGAGACGGAAAAGAATGGCGAAAACTGGGGATATACGGAATATAACGGTACACATGGATATGTTCCGCTGGATGAGTTGAGACCATCGAAAGAAGATGAAATTGCAGCAGAGAAAGATACTACAGTTGGAGAGAAGGATAGCACAGAATCTGAGAAAAACGAAGAGTCTTCGGAATCTGAGGATCAATCAGTTGTAAAAATGTCACCGGTTCCAACGGAAACAGAAGAATCAGTAAAGGCGAAGCCTGTAAATGGTACTGCTGCAACCTCGTTCAAAGAGGAGAACTCCTGGTATAAGAATCCTTTCCTGTGGATTGGATGTGCAACAATACTTGCAGTAATCGGAATTTTAGTTTATCATTTTAAGAAGCGAGGATAAAAGAACTATATACGAAAGATAAGGAGAGACGCAGGTGAAGCGTTTACATCTGATCAGAAAAAAATTACTGCCGTTGTTTATAAGTGCAGCTGTGATGGCAAGCCAGATTCCGGTTGCAGCAGCAGATTTTAGCGATGCAGAGATAGAGGCCAGTGAAGACAGTACAGTGCAGGAGAATACTGCAGTGGATTGGAATCAGCAGAGTGCGGAGTCAGGGGAAACAGATACTGATATATCCGGAGAAGATATTAGCGGAGCTGTTTCAGAGAACAGTGAGAGCATCGAGCAGGAGAGCAGTGAGGAAAACGAGGAAATTTCCCTGCAAAGTTCTGAAACCAATGATACAGCCACAGAAATAGAACAGTTTTCACTGGAACAAACGGATCCATTCAGTGACGGAGAGCCTGAATTTGACAGTGAAGATTCTGGAATTGAATACATTAAAGGCAGGCCGCTGACAGAAGCGGAAGAAAAGGAACAGCTGGCTCCTTTTGACAGCCTGAATTCTTATTCCACAGCCATTGAGATCGGAAATGATACAGATGAGATCCCAATGGGAAGAGCAGTGTCTTATCCTTCTTACTATAATGCAGCAGAACAGGGATACGTAACTTCTGTAAAGAATCAGGATCCATACGGAATGTGCTGGGCGTTTGGAATGGCATCTCTTATGGAGACTTCCCTTCTTTCACAGGGACTTGGAACATATGATCTGTCTGAGGAGCATCTTGCATATTTCTGGGCGAACAGAAGCAATGATCCTCTTGGAAATACAGCAGGGGATATTAATCGTCATTATGGAACGGATGATTACGGAAATGTGGACTATCATGAAGGGGGAAATGATCTTCTGGCAGCTATGTTCCTGAGTACATGGTCAGGGATGACGACAGAGGCAGATGTTCCTCTGGCAACAGATTCCACACATACACAGAAAACAGGGGCAATTCCAGCCCGGTCAAAAGAGTACCATTCATCAGCATATCTGAAGAATTCTTATTTTTCCGATTATTCAGTAAGTGCCATGAAGAAGCTTTTGACAGCGAATCATTCTGTTTCAATCATGTATAACGCACAGAATCAATATTATAATGCCAGTACGGCGGCTTATTCATATCCTACCAGTACTAAAAGTGTAAATCATGTGGTGACAGTAGTAGGATGGGATGATAATTATTCAGCTTCGAATTTTGCGGCTGCTTCCAAGGTAACTTCGGATGGTGCATGGATCGTTAAGAACAGCTGGGGTACAGACTGGGGAAAAGATGGCTATTTTTATATGTCCTATGAGGATAAGTCTGTGTGTGAACTTGTTGCAGTTACAGCGGCAGCGAAACCGGAGTATGGCAACAATTATTTTTACGACGGAACTTCAGGGCTTGCATCAATTAAAATGTATTCCGGTGAGAAATTTGCCAGCATTTTTAAGGCAAGTGCAGGTAATGGAAAGGCAGAAAGGCTGGGTGAAGTAACCCTGGCATCTATGACAGCCAACAGTTCTTTTACTGTGCAGGTTTATACCAACCTGAAAGATGCCAGTGACCCTACAAGCGGAACTCCTGCCTATGCACAGCCAATATCCTGTGTTCAGTCCATGGCAGGAATAGAAACATTTAAGATTCCGGAAGTTCTGATCAGCCAGAACAGTTTGTACTCTGTAGTGATAACCAATGCCGGCAGCAAAACATTGAAGTATTATGTGGAAGCAAGTGTGGATTATACATGGTGTAAGTTTGAAGCTTCTGTTTCAGCCGGCCAGAGTTTTATTTATGATCCAGAAGATACAGACTGGATGGATGCCAAAGAATATAGTCCATCTATAACACCTCGTATCAAAGCACATACCAGAACGCTGAACAGTGCAGCGAAGATGACTCTGTCAGCGTCATCTCTCAGTATGAATGCAGGTGATAAGAAGACGCTCAAGGCATCAGCCACCAGAGCTGAGATGACATCTTCAGGAGTTACATGGACAAGTTCTGACAAGAATATTGCTACAGTTAGTACGAAAGGCGTGATCACGGCGAAAAAGCCTGGAACAGTGACCATTTCCTGTTATGGAAATAATGCCAAAGGAATCAAAGCTTCCTGCAAAGTTACGGTAAAACTTAAGAAAACTGCAGGAGTAAAGATATCAGGAAAGTCGTATAATAAGATCAAGATCGTCTGGTCAGCAGTATCTGGCAGCAACCGTTATGTTGTCTATCGTTCACAGGATGGCGGAAAGGAGAAAAAGCTTACTACTGTCAAATCTGATGTAAAAACCTGGCAGGATACGACTGTAAAGACAGGAAGCACGTATACTTACCGGGTTCGTGCAGCATATGTGAGCAGCGGCAAAACAACAGTGTACGGCGGATATTCAGATAAAGTATCTGCAAAAGCAGAACCAGGTAAAGTAACTGCAAAAGCCTCTGCAAAAAGCGGACCGTATAATACAGTTTCCTGGAATAAGGTTTCAGGTGCAAGCGGATATCGGATCTATCGTAAGATAAAAGGTCAGAGCTGGAAATGTATAAAAGAAGTGAAGAGCACAGTATTAAGTTATAAAGATTCCGGTATTCAGGGAATTACTACCTACGCTTATGCAGTCCGTGCATATCGTACTGTAAGTGGGAAGAAGATTCTGGGCGGTTATACAGCAAGCAGCTATATCCAGTCCTATCCGCTGAAGCAGAAGATTTCAAAAATATGCAAAACATCAAAAGGCCTCAAAATTTATTGGAATACTCAGAAAAAAGCTTCCAGCTATCAGATCTATCGTAAGACCAAGAATAGCTCCTGGCAGAAGATCAAGACGATCTCAAATGGAAAGACATCATCATTTGAAGATAAGACAGCAAAGAAATGCACAACTTACTATTATGCAGTGCGCGCCGGTGCCAAAATATCCACAGGCAAAACAGTATACGGCAGCTATACGGCCAAAACTGCAAAACGATAAACAACATACAGAAGTAAGAGAGATAGAAAACTCCCGGTTCCATTCCTGATAAAATCAATTATCAGGCAGTGAAATCGGGAGTTTTTGGTTGAATATGTGTATAGATATCAGGCAGTTACGTAAGAAGATCAGTCGTTGTTGATAACAACACCTTTCTGAAGCATTACGTTTGCATAAAGAGCTTTCTCACTTGTAGAGATGATGCAGTAAGCTGTCTTAGCCTCATCGTAGAATGCGAAACGCTCGATATTTCCGATAGCTTTCTCACCGCGCTCGTCGTGTTTGGAAACGATTTCTTTATATGTATCCCAGATCGGTGTCTCGACATCGTCGCCAGGCATTACTTCCATCAGGTTTACCGGATGCTCTACATAAGTATCAAGCGGGAACAGTTTCAGGATCGCATCAAGGATCTCCGGAACACCGTGTCCGTCGCAGCGGATTGTGATAGCGTTCTTGCCCATGGATTCTACCGGGAAGTTTCCGTCTGCGATAACAAGGCGGTCACTGTGACCCATCTCGCATAATACTTTCAGTAATTCTGGTGATAAGATTTCTGGAATTCCTTTTAACATAGTTCATATCCTCCTAAGATAAATTAATCGCAGTATTGCAGAAAATATTGTATCAGGTCGGATAGTCAGATCCAGTACCCTGGTGGATAATTTATGCAATGACTGTATATGCCGGCCATATCAGACGTTCCTGCCCGGCCGCAGGTTTTTATATCTTTTATAAATTAATCTAACGGTATTTTGTCTTCTTTTCAAGGTAATATTTTCCTGTAAATGATGAAAATTTTATGGTTGACAGAAACGTTTCGGTGAGTTATGATGAACTCAAACAGAAACGTTTCGGTTTCTGAACCAACAATAAATATTATTTAGAAAATAAACACAATATTCCAAGGAGGAAAAAGATTATGCCACTGGTTACATCTAAAGAAATGCTGTTAAAAGCACAGAAAGGCGGATACGCAGTAGGAGCATTCAACGCAGAGAACATGGAGATGGTGAAAGCGATTATCCAGGCTGCTGAGGAACTGAAAGCTCCGGTCATGATCCAGACAACACCATCTACGATTAAATATGGTACTGTTGAGACCTATGCAGCGATCGTTGCAGCTGAGGCTGCCAAGGCTTCTGTGCCGGTTTGCCTTCACCTTGACCACGGCAGCAGTTTTGAGCTGGCTATGCAGGCAATGCATGCAGGTTACACATCTGTTATGATCGACGGTTCCAAACTGGATTTTGAGGACAATATTAAAGAGACTAAGAGAGTTGCTGATGTAGCAGCAGCCCTGAACATTCCATGCGAGGCTGAGCTTGGTAAAGTCGGCGGCAAGGAAGACGACCTTGAGGCAGAGGCAGACACCAACACAGATCCGCAGGAAGCTAAGGAATTCGTAGAGCGCACAGGCGTTACTTCCCTGGCTGTTGCAATCGGAACAGCACACGGCTTCTATGTAGGAACACCGGTTCTTGATAAAGAGCGTTTAAGTGAGATCCGTGAAGTTGTTGATATCCCGCTTGTTCTTCACGGAGCATCCGGCCTCAGTGACGAGGACGTAAGCGACTGCGTAAAACGTGGTATCTGCAAGGTAAACTTTGCAACAGAGCTTCGTGCAGCATACTCCAAGGCTGTGAAAGAGACATTCGCAGAGAACGAGAACACCATCGATCCGAAAGCATACGGAAAGAAAGCAATCCAGGCTGTAAAAGAGCTTGTTGAGGCTCGTATGAAAGTCTGCGGCTGCGACGGAAAGGCAGAATAAATAATTACCCAGATACGGAGTGATCAGTATGGCAGCGACCATGAAAGATATCGCCAAGCGGACGGGACTTGGGCTTGCGACGATTTCCTCTTATTTTAATGGCGGAAACGTAAGAGAAAAAAACAGAGTAAAGATCGAGAAGGCCATCGAGGAACTGCACTATGAAGTAAATGAGGTGGCCAGAGGCCTTAAGACCAATGCCACCAAGACCATCGGTGTAGTGATCCCGGAGCTTAACAATACCTTTTGTGCGGAGATCATCACAGAGATGGAGGATGTCCTGAGAAGCCACGGATATGCCACCATTGTCTGTGACTGCCGTACAGATAAGAGACTGGAGCGGGATGCAGTGGAATTCCTGAGCCGGAAACGTGTGGACGGCATCATCAACATGCCGGTGGATACAGAAGGCAATCATCTGAAGAAATTTCAGAAAACCGGGAAACCGATCGTACTCATTGACCGTAAGATCCAGGAGATTTCCTGTGACAGTGTTCTTGTGGACAATGAGAAGGCGGCTGAAGATGCCATGAGAGTTTTTTTCCAGGCAGGACACCGTAAAGTAGGGATCATCGGCGGTCCGGAGGAAATCTCCACAGCACAGGAACGTCTCCAGGGATACAGAAGCGCATATGAAAAAGAGAATCTTCCGGTACAGGAATCTCTGATCTATCACGGCGACTATACCATTCAGGGCGGCGTGAAAGGGCTGGAGAAGCTTGTGGCGGACAATCCGGATATGACAGCTGTATTTGTCACCAACTATGAGATGACCATGGGGGCGGTGATCGGTGTAAATGAGCTGGGACTTAAAATTCCGGAGCAGCTTTCCCTGATCGGGTTTGATAATCTGCAGTTTGCAAGAGCCTGCAATCCGAAACTGACTATTGTGACACAGCCGACGCCAGGAATTGCCAGAGAGGTGGCAGGCATTATGCTGAAGCGGCTGGAAGAGGACGGTGAGGAAGCTAAGGATCAGATCACGGAGAAGCTTGGTGCAGAGATTATTACGGGGAAATCTGTGCGAGCTATATAAGGAGAAGGAGAAATCACAATGAAACCATATTTACTTGGTATTGATATTGGTACCAGTGCCTGTAAGGTTGCGATCTTTGAGAAATCCGGAAACGTAGTGGCAGCAGCCAACGGCGACTATCCGGTATACTATCCGAAGGAAGGCTGGGCTGAGCAGAATCCGGAGGAATGGTGGAGCGCAGTCTGCGGTGCAGTAAAAAAAGCCATCCAGAAAGCCGGCATCGCGGTAGATGAGATTGCAGGTATCGGTATTGACGGACAGAGCTGGTCAGCCATTGCCATGGATAAAGAGGGCAATGTTCTGACAAATACACCGATTTGGATGGATACAAGAGCACAGTCCATCTGTGACAGGTTGAATGAGGAGATCGGAGCAGATAAGATCTTTGAAGTATCCGGCAACTCCCTGCAGCCATCTTATACAACAGCGAAGATCCTCTGGTATAAAGAAAACATGCCGGAAGTTTATGAAAAGATCGACAAGATCCTGCAGTCCAACAGTTTTATTGCCTATAAGCTGACAGGAGTTATGAGCCAGGATGTTTCACAGGGATATGGCCTGCACTGCTTTGACATGCGAAAAGCTGCATGGGACGAGGATATGTGCAGGAAGCTTGGAATCCCGATGGAATTTCTTCCAGAGATCTGTGACTGTGACCATGTAGTTGGAACTGTCACAGAGAAGGCGGCAGAGGAAGTAGGACTTGCAGCAGGAACACCAGTTGTTGCAGGCGGTCTGGATGCAGCATGTGGAACACTGGGGGCCGGAGTCATCCATCCTGGTGAGACACAGGAGCAGGGCGGACAGGCCGGTGGAATGAGCATTTGTATGGATGAGTACAAGGCAGATCCAAGGCTGATCCTTGGATACCATGTTGTTCCGGGACAGTGGCTCCTCCAGGGCGGCACAACCGGTGGTGGTGGTGTCATGCGCTGGTTTGAGCGTGAGTTTGCAGATTATGAGCGCATGGTGGCAGGCGAGGAAAAAGGTTCTTCCCTGGATCAGCTTAATGAGATCGCAGAAAAGATCGCTCCAGGCAGTGACGGTGTTGTATTCCTTCCATATATGTCCGGCGAGCGTTCCCCAATCTGGAATCCAAATGCAAAAGGCGTTTTCTATGGACTGGATTTTGCCAAGACCAAAGGCCATATGGTACGCGCCTGCATGGAGGGTGTGGCACTTTCCCTGAAGCATAACCTTGAGGTTGCAAAAGAAGCAGGAGCAGATGTAGAAGTTCTCCGTGCAATGGGTGGATCAGCAAACTCTCTTCTCTGGACCCAGATCAAATCCGATATTACAGGCAAGCCGATCGTAGTGCCTTCATCCGATACAGCCACAACACTTGGTGCTGCGATCCTGGCAGGCATTGGTGTTGGAATGTATAAGGATTACGATGAGGCCATCAGCCTTACTGTAAAAGAAACAAGAAGACATGAACCGAACCCTGACAACAGGGCCGTTTATGATAAAACCTACAAAACCTATTTAAATCTCTATAAATCTCTTGAACCTATGATGAGAAATGAGGAGGAAAAGTAATCATGAAAGCAGCAGTAGTAGTAGCAAATGAAGATGTTCAGTATCAGGAAGTGGAAGAACCACAGGTAACGCCTGGTCATGTTAAGATCAAAGTTAGATATTCCGGAATCTGCGGATCCGATATCCCGCGTGTATTAAACCACGGCGTACATTTTTATCCGATCGTACTCGGACATGAGTTTTCCGGTGATGTAGTGGAAGTCGGAGAAGGCGTTACAAAGGTAAAAGTTGGCAACCGTGTATCCGGTGCACCGCTTCTTCCATGTATGAAATGTGACGACTGCCAGAAAGGTAATTATTCCCTCTGCAAACATTACAGCTTCATCGGTTCCAGAGAGCAGGGCGCAAACGCAGATTATGTAGTAGTTCCTGAGAAAAATGCCGTACCATTTGCAGACAATGTTCCATATGAGCAGGGCGCAATGTTCGAGCCTGCAACTGTAGCAATCCACGGTGTATTCCAGAATGATTACCACGGCGGTGAGTATGTAGCCATCCTTGGCGGCGGTACGGTTGGAATGTTCACCATGCAGTGGACAAAGATCTTCGGTTCCAAAAAAGTCGTAGTTTTTGATATCAGCGATGAGAGACTTGCCCTTGCAAAACGTCTCGGCGCAGATGAGATCATCAACACAAAAGAAGAAGGATACATGGAGAAAGCCATGGCTATCACTGGCGGCAAAGGATACGGCTTCGTATTCGAGACAGCCGGACAGGTTCCGACCATGCACATGGCATTCGAGCTTGCAGCAAACAAAGCGCATGTATGCTTCATTGGTACTCCTCATGAGAACCTTACTTTCACACCAAAGCAGTGGGAGAACATGAACCGTAAAGAGTTCAAGCTTACAGGTTCCTGGATGTCCTACAGTGCACCATATCCGGGACGCGAGTGGGATCTGACAGCTCATTACTTTGCAACAGGCCAGCTGAAATTTGACCCGGGCTTCATCTACAAGAAGATCCCGATGAGTCAGGCCCAGGAAGCATTCCAGCTGTTCAAGACACCAGGCCTTGTAAAAGGAAAGATACTTCTTTCCAATGAGGAAGACTGATATGATCCTGACAGTAACGTTAAACGCTGCCATTGACAAGCGTTATGTAGTAGATGATTTTAAAGTGGGCGAAGTAAACCGTGTACGTGAATGTACCTATGTTCCCGGCGGAAAAGGACTGAACGTTTCCAAGCCGGCGTCCATTTACGGTGCTGAAGTGGTTGCCACAGGTTTTGTAGGCGGCCACGCAGGCAATTATATTGAAGATGCCTTGAAGCCTTTTGGTATCAAAAGTGCATTTTACCATGTGGATGCAGAGAGCCGTTCCTGCATCAATATCTGGGATGAAGTGAATCACGTGCAGACAGAATTCCTGGAGCCGGGCTTTACTCTCACAGAGGCAGACTTTGAGGGATTTGAGAAAAAATTCCGCGAGCTTGTAAAGGATGCATCTGTTGTGGCAATGTCCGGAAGCGTACCGAAAGGCCTTGACGGAACTGCATACCAGCGTCTTGTAAAGATCGTCAAAGATGCAGGAAAACCGGTGATCCTGGATACCAGCGGCAAACTGCTGGAAGAAGGAATCAAAGCTGCTCCCACACTGATCAAGCCGAACATTGATGAGATCCGTATGCTTACAGGCAAGCACTGCGACGATATCAACGATATCATCGAGGCCGCAAAAGCCATCCACGCAGGCGGTGTGGAGATCGTAGCGGTTTCTCTTGGTGCAGACGGTTCCCTGGCAGTTGGCGATGAAGGGATTTTCCGTGCAGTTGTTCCGAAGATTGACGCAGTGAATACCGTAGGATGCGGAGATTCCATGATCGCAGGTTTTGCACTGGGATTAAGCGAGGGACTTTCCCTGGAGGAGACTTTGCGCAGAGCCAGCGCGATCTCAGCAGCAGCAGCTATGCGCGAGGAGACAGGCTTCTTTGTAATGGAAGATATGGAAGCACTTCTCCCGAAGATCGAGATCAAACGTTTATAAGATATGCTTATAATAAGAAAAATTTTTTCATAAAAAAGGAGATGTAAAAATGGCAGAAGTTATCAATCCGGCAATCGTGCCGAAAGTGACACTTCCATCCGGCGAGCAGGTTCCATGTGTTGGAATGGGAACATTTGGTTCCGACCGTGTATCCGCAGAGGATGTATCCGCAGCTGTTGCAGGCGCGATCCGCAGCGGCTACCGTATGTTTGACTGTGCTGCATGCTACGGAAACGAGCATGAGATCGGCCAGGTGTTCAAAGATGCTTTTGACGAAGGTGTTGTAGAGCGTAAAGATCTCTTCATCATGACAAAGGTATGGAACGACATGCACAGAAGAGTAGAGGAAGCATGCGACAAGAGTATCAAGGATCTTCAGTGTGATTATGTAGATATGTACTATATCCACTGGCCATTCCCGAACTATCATGCACCGGGATGTGATGTAGATTCCAGAAATCCGGATTCCAAACCATTCAGTGTAGAGGAGTTTATGGATACTTACCGTCAGTGTGAGGCACTGGTGGAAAAAGGAAAGATCCGTTACATCGGTATTTCCAATATGACAATTCCGAAACTTGAGGCTGTTCTTCCGCTGATGAAGATCAAACCTGCAACCTGTGAGCTTGAGCTTCATGTATGCTTCCAGCAGCAGGAGCTTTATGATTATCTGGTAGCTCACAATATTCAGCCTGTAGGCTACATGCCGATCGGTTCTCCACGCAGACCTGAGAGAGATATCTGCCCTGAGGATGTGGCTGATCTGGAAGTACCGGAGATGCAGGCAATTGCAAAAGCACACGGTGTTCACCCGGCTCTGATCGCTCTGAAATGGGCTCATCAGAGAGGAGAGATCTCCATTCCGTTCTCTGTTCATAACTATGCAAGCAATCTGAAATGTGTGACAGAGGATCCGCTTACAGACGAAGAGATGGCAACCATCGCAACTCTGGAAAAAGGCAACCGTCTTGTAAAAGGACAGGTATTCCTGTGGCATGGTGCAAATGACTGGCATGACCTCTGGGATGAGGATGGCGTGATCGTAAAATAATCAATATCCTGTGTGGGATATCACACAGTACAGTAGCCTCATGTTCACTATATCGAACATGAGGCTTTTTTTCGTATAAAGTGGATTAAGAAACTCTGTTGTAAATTATCACCAAACATGTTACCATGTAGGAAGTATAAACAGTTATTGTTCACATAGAAAACCGTGATCTTTAACAAAATAAAGGCAGAAACGGTAGAGGGGAGACTGCCTGGGGGATGTATAAAAAAGAGCGACAGAAACAGATCAGAGGGGGATGACAGAGATTATGTATCGTATTTTACTGGTAGATGATGAAATACTTGTTCGCGATGCGATCCGGGAGAATATTGACTGGAAAGCTATGGACTGTGAGCTGGTAGGTGACTGTGACAACGGGAAGTCAGCAGCGGAATTCGTGCAGACCCATCCGGTAGATATCGTACTTACAGATATCCTTATGCCATATATGGATGGCATGGAACTGAGTCATTTTCTTCATGATAATTATCCGGATATCGTGATCGTGATCTTCAGTGGATTTGGAGAATTTGAATATGCGAAGAAGGCGATCCAGTATGATGTAAGTGAATATATGCTCAAGCCGGTAACAGCAATGGAACTTCGTGCTGTGATCGAGAAGATGAAGAAGAAGGTTGACCAGCGAAGAGAGGAGAAGCAGAAACTGGAACGTCTGACACAGACTTCGGAGAACTATCAGAAGAATGCTATTATGATCCGTTCCAGAGCTTTGCAGGACTTTGTGGACAACACCAAGACAAGGGAGGAGAGTCTTGAGGAACTTTCCGGTCTTGGAATCAATCTGGAGGCTGCATGCTACCGTGTGGCTGTTTTTGATCTGGATCTGTATTCTGACAGTATGCAGCTTTCTGCCCAGAAGCGCCAGGAGAGCGCATTGATGTCCTTTGTTCTTTTTAATGTCAGCGATGAGATCGTAAGCCAGGAGAAGGCAGGCGTGGCTTACCAGGAAGGAAACAATAAAGTCTGCGTCCTTTTTATGGGAAACCGGACGAAGGAGTTTGGCGAGAAAGTTATGGAGATCTGCAGGATGATCCAGGCCAAACTGAAAGAGCTGATGGCACTGGATGTTTCTATTGGAGTGGGAAACTGGGCCAGAACGCAGCAGGAGATCCTGGTGTCTCATGATCTTGCAGATAAAGCTATCGAGTACCGTTATCTTCTGGGCGGAAGACTTCTTATTGATATGGAAGAGCAGCCGGAGGAGAACAGCCTTTCCATTGAGAGTCATGTAGAGAAACTTGTGACAGCTCTGCGTGCAGGAAAAAAAGAGAATGCAGACAGTGTTCTTGATGAGATCGGGTCCGAGATCAAAAAGGCAAGAGTAGATAAAAGCCGTGCCTGTGTATATCTGCAGCAGATCGTCCGTGCAGTGGATAAGACCTGCGAGAATATGGTTCCGGACAGTAAGCTGCTTTCCAGAAGGGAGGCACTTCTGCAGCAGGTGACAGAGCAGAATTCTTTTGACAGTGCATTTGAACTGGTGAAAGACCATACAGCAGAAGTATTCAAGACACTTTCCGATGCGAACAGCTCCAGCGGACAGCGTCAGGCAAGGCTTGCCCTGGATTATATCCAGAAGAATTATATGGATCCGGATTTAAGCCTGAACAGCATCTGCTCGTATCTGAATATCAGTACCAGTTATTTCAGTACGATCTTTAAGGATCTCACAGGAGAGACTTTTACAGAGGTTCTGATCCGTACCCGTATGGAGAAAGCCAAGGAACTTCTTGAGAAGACGACTATGAAGAATTATGAAATTGCCGAGAAAGTCGGATTTGCAGACCCGCATTATTTTGGAATCTCTTTCAAAAAAATGACAGGCTGCACCCCGACAGAATATGCGAGGGAGAAACGTAAATGAGAGATATCCGGTTTACAGCAAAGATCATAGGGAAATTTAAGAGTATACAGAGTGCGATCTTTGCCATGGTCACATTGTTGCTTTTAAGTGCAGTGCTGATCATAACCGGCGTTTCCATGCGCTACACACGCAATTCTATCTTTGAAAATTCATCTGTATATACGCAGAATATCGTACAGCAGATGAACCAGAATATAGACTCCTATATCGACTACATGGAAAACATTGCATACATGATCTCAAGCAACGAGGATGTGCAGCAATATCTTTTCGGGGAGAATGTGGATGACGGAACAAGAGAGAGGCTTCTGAACCAGTTTAAGACGATACTGGATGGACGAAGCGATATCCGAAACCTGGGGATTATAGGGATCAACGGACGGAAGCTTATCAATGACGGGAAGCAGTCTGTGAACCCGGATCTTAAGCTTGCTACCCAGGAATGGTATCTGGATGCCCTCCAGAAACCGGAAGGACCGATTCTTACATCTTCCCATGTGCAGCATATCATCAGCGGAGAGCGTCCGTGGGTGATCACACTGAGCAGAGGAATCCGCAATTTTTCCAACGGAGGCGAGAAAGAAGGAGTCTTTTTTATTGACCTGAATTACAGTGCCATCAGTGAGCTGTGCGATCAGAACACTATTGGAACGAAAGGATATGCTTTTATCCTGGATGAAAGCGGGAACATTGTGTACCATCCGCAGCAGCAGCAGCTTTATAATGAGCTGCAGACGGAGAATATCGACCTGATCGTAGATGCAAAAGAGGACACTGTGCGGACAGGAAGCAGGAATGAGGGCAAGCTTTATTCCATTTCCAGATCGAACAAGACCGGATGGACGGTTGTGGGATGTATGAGTGTCAGCGAACTTCTCAGGAAAAGTAATCAGGCCCAGAGTATTTATGCGCTGGTTTCTGTGCTTTTGATGATCGTTGCCCTGTTTTTTTCAAGCTTTCTTACAAAGAGCATTACATACCCGATCCAGCGGCTTAGGGATTCCATGGCCAGAGTTCAGGAGGGGGATTTTAACGGCGCAGAAGTGGAGATCGATTCTGAGAATGAGATCGGAAGCCTGACGAAATCTTTTAATGTGATGACACACAGGATCCATGAGCTGATGGATCAGAATGTGAAAGAGCAGGAAGCAAAGAGAAAGAGTGAGCTGAAGGCCCTGCAGTCCCAGATCAACCCGCATTTCCTCTATAATACACTGGATTCCATCATCTGGATGGCAGAGGGAAAAAAATACGAAGAGGTTGTCCTTATGACAGCATCCTTGGCGAGACTTCTGCGGCAGAGTATCAGCAATGAGGACGAGGTAGTTCCGATTGCAAAAGAAGTAGAGTATGCCAAAGGGTATCTTACCATCCAGAAAATGCGTTATAAGGATAAGCTGGAGTTTCAGATCAATGTGGAACCTTCTATATTAAATATTCCGCTTATCAAGCTGGTGCTGCAGCCGATCATTGAGAATGCTATCTATCATGGCCTGAAATATAAAGAAAGCAAGGGCCTTCTTCTTGTGAAGGGATTCATGAAAGACGGAAACGCGGTTCTTCAGGTAATTGATGACGGAGTTGGCATGGATGAGGAGACACTGGCACATATTTATGACAAGCATAAGGTGAATTATCATTCCAATGGAGTCGGCGTTTACAATGTGCAGAAACGTCTGAAACTTTATTATGGAGAGAACTACGGGATCACCTATGAAAGCGAGAAAGGTGTGGGAACCACTGCCACAATAACTATTCCGGGAATACAGGAGGAAAATATATGAAAAAATACAGAAAACTCCTGACTGTCGGGATGATCATCTGTCTTGTTGTGGGAGTAACTGCCGGCGTGCGTTACTATAGGCAGGAGAAAGAAGAACGTGAGCTGTCGCTGATCTACATTCCGAAAGTTGTAGATGGGACTAACGATTTCTGGACGTCTCTGATCCAGGGAGCGGAGATGGCGGCCAAGGAATATAATGCAGATATCCGGGTATGGGCGCCAGATGAAGAGAATGATGTAGACGGACAGAATAAACTTCTTGAAAAAGCGATCCAGAAGAAGCCGGATTCCATCCTGATCTCCCCATCCAGCTTTACAGAATCTGATGCACTTTTGCAGAAGGCGAAAGAACAGGGAATACATATTTCTTTTATTGATTCCTATACAAAGGAGGATGTTCAGGATCTTACAGTTGCAACGGATAACCTGGAGGCAGGACAGCTTCTGGGAAAATTTGCGGCAAAACTTCTTGGACCGGATGACCAGATCGCCATTGTCTCCCATGTAAAAGGCGTGTCAACAGCAGTAGAGAGGGAAAAAGGCTTCCGGGGCGGTCTTGGACGCCTGAAAGAGAACATCGTAGAAGTTGTATACTGCGATTCCAGATATGACAGATCCTACGAACTGACCAAAGAACTGATGGAAAAATATCCTGATCTTAAGATGATCGCAGGAATGAATGAGTATTCTTCTGTAGGTGCAGCCAGAGCTGTGAAGGCAGAACATGCAGAGGACAGGATACAGGTAGTAGGTGTGGACAGCTCACAGGAAGCTGTACAGCTGATGGAACATGGAGTATTTCAGGGAATCGTCGTGCAGAAAGCTTTTAAAATGGGCTATGTAGGTGTACGTGAGACGATAAAGATGCTCCGGGGAGAGGACTATAAGAAGAATGTGAATTCCGGCTGCGAACTGGTAACACCGGATAATATGTACACCAGTGAGATTGAGAAACTTCTGTTTCCGTTTAATACGCTGAAAACACATGAGGATACAACCTCCTGAATAAGTATAAATGCACAAAGCAAAAGGTTAAATATTTACCATTACCGTAAATATTTAACCTTTTTTTGAAAAATATTCTATTACAATTATTGCGCTTTAACGGTATTATACTAATTAAGAAAACACAAGATACGTGGAAAACGTGAGGAGGGTAAAAATTGGAAAACTTAAAACAAAATCCAATCGTTAAGAAGCTCGGACTGAACAGAATACTGCTTGTCTGTATTCTCATTCTCATGTTCGTGGTTTTTAAAGTAGTTCTTGGAAGCAAGTTTCCGGTTGCTGACAGTATCAAATCTACTTTGAACTATGTATACTTTCTGGGCTTTTTGTCACTTGGCGTTACGTTCGTAATTGCCACCGGAGGAATTGATTTCTCCATCGGACCTGTAATGTTCTGCTGTGCACTGGTATCTGGTTACTGCATGACATCTTACAACGTTCCGTGTGCAGTTGCCATGATCCTCTGCATTTTGATCGGTGTCTGCTTTGGTATCTTCAATGGCTGGATGGTTTCTTATATGTCCGTACCGCCATTCATCATTTCCATGGCTTCCATGAACATTGCAAAAGGTATTGCATCTGTATTTACAAAGACACAGTCTGTAAGTTGGCCACAGGCAAGCGATCCGACAAACGGATGGTTCCGTAATATTGTTTCTGTAAACGGATTTCCGGTGGGAATCGTGATTTTCCTGGCAGTGGCAGTTATCTGCGGCATCGTTCTTTATAACACAAAGCCGGGACGTTACATTCTCTGCCTTGGCTCTAACAAAGAGGCTGTTCGTCTTTCCGGTGTCAACACAAAGAAATGGGAAATGCTTTCCTATATTATCTGCGGATTCCTGGTAGGTATCGCAGCACTCTTCTTTGTAGCTACATACACGACGGTTCAGCCTGGTTACGGCGACCAGTACAACAACGAGGCTATTGCAGGCTGCGTCATGGGTGGTACATCAATGGTTGGTGGACTTGCTTCCATCGGCGGTACTGTAATCGGCGTATTCATCATCTCTCTTCTTCAGCAGGGAATCATGGCATTTGGTCTTGGTAAAGGACAGCAGATGATCATCACAGGTATTATCGTTATCGTTGCAGTTTATATCGACGTTTCTGCAAGACGCAGAAAGAACTGATCTTAGAGGGAGGATGCGACAATGGGTGAAGTTATTTTAACTATGAAGGACATTGATAAGTCCTTTCCTGGAGTTCATGCTCTGGATCACGTTAATTTCGAAGTAAAACGCGGCGAAGTACATGCACTTATGGGAGAAAACGGTGCCGGTAAATCAACACTGATGAAGGTTCTTACCGGTATTTATCAGAAGGATTCAGGTTCCATCGTTTACAAAGGACAGGAAACAGAATTCCACAATACACGTGAGGCACAGGATGCCGGCGTTGTAATCGTACATCAGGAGCTGAACATGGTAGGTGATCTTACCGTAGCTCAGAATATTTTTATCGGACGTGAGCCGAAGAAGGGTTTCCGTATCGATGATAAGAAAATGATCGAAGATTCCAAAAAGCTTTTCCAGGATCTGAACATTGAGATCAATCCAAAAGAAAAGATGAAGAATCTGACAGTTGGAAAACAGCAGATGTGTGAGATTGCAAAAGCAATTTCTCATAAAGCTGAGGTTATCATCTTCGATGAGCCTTCCGCAGCCCTTACGGAGAAAGAGATCGCGGATCTGTTTGAAATTATTCGTGACCTTCGTAAGAAAAATCTTGGTATCGTATACATCTCACATCGTATGGATGAGATTAAGACGATTACAGACCGTGTAACAGTCATGCGAGATGGTGGTTATGTAGGAACCCTCATTACAAAGGACAGCACAAAAGAAGACATCATCAACATGATGGTTGGCCGTGTTATTTATGAAGATCCGAAACAGGAGAGTGCAGTTCCGGCAGACGCACCGGTAGTTCTGAAGGTTGAGCATCTGAATGCAGGTAAGATGGTTCAGGATGTAAGCTTCGAGCTGAGAAAGGGTGAGATCCTTGGTTTCTCAGGACTGATGGGTGCAGGACGTACCGAGACAGCCAGAGCACTGTTCGGAGCAGACCCGAAGCAGAGTGGAAAGATTTCCATCATGGGCAAGGATGGACAGCTTCATGAAGTGACCATCAACAGCCCGCAGGATGCTGTTAAGAATGGTATCGGATATCTGTCAGAGGACAGAAGAAGATACGGAGTTGTAGTACAGAAATCTGTAACAGAGAACACAACACTTGCTACAATGGAGAACTTCACAAACGGTATCTTCATTAACAAGGCAAAAGAAAAAGAAGTTACTGAGAAATATGTAAAAGAGCTTGCAACAAAGACGCCTACTACGGATCAGCTGGTAGTAAACCTTTCCGGTGGTAACCAGCAGAAGGTAGTTATTGCAAAATGGCTGACACGAGACAGCGATATCCTTATTTTCGATGAGCCGACAAGAGGTATCGATGTTGGTGCCAAGAACGAAATTTACAAATTAATGAACAAACTGGCAGCAGAAGGCAAATCCATTATCATGATTTCTTCTGAGATGACAGAAGTTCTCCGAATGAGTGACCGTATTATCATCATGTGCGAGGGTAAAGTGACCGGATGTATTGATATCTCCGAGGCAACCCAGGAAAACATCATGGACAAGGCCACACGGAATATCGATTAAGGAGGAAAGTCATGACTACGAAGAAAAAGAGTATTTTAAGTGATCAGAGATTTATTGTTTTGCTTGTCATCATTGTCCTGTGTGCAATATTCTCAGGCATGAGTAAAGAATTCAGACAGTACACCACGATCCTGAGTATGCTGGACTTCTCATATTACGATCTTCTTATGGCGATCGGAGTTACATTTCCGCTTATTACTGGTGGTGTAGACCTGTCAATCGGAACTGGTATGGTAGCATATGCGCTGATTGGCGGAACACTTGTAAGAAGCCACAACTGCCCGGTAGCAGTTGCAATGCTTGTCTGCATTGTTCTTGGAATTGTTATTGGAGCACTGAATGGTGTATTGATCGGCGTTATGAACCTGCCACCATTCCTTGCAACACTTTGTACCTGTATGATAACCCGTGGTGCTGGCTCCCTGTGCAGCGCAACACCATGGCCGGGAGTTACCCAGGAGGGTGGATGGTTCCATACCATCTTCAAGATTACCGTTGGTTCCGGAAGAAGTGCTTCCCGTTATCCGATTGGTTTCCTGTGGATGATCATTCTGGTTCTGATCATGGAGTATGTTCTGAACCATACCAAATTCGGACGTTACACAATTGCAATCGGTTCCAACAAAGAGGCAGCTGCCCTTTCCGGAATTAACACAAAGTTCTATCATGTAATGGTATACGTAGTCTGCGGTCTGTTCACAGGTCTTGCAGCAATCGCATACGCAGCAGTAACACCTACTGTACAGCCTGGTACCGGTGCCGGACTTGAAATGGATGCTATCGGCGGTGTATTCGTTGGTGGTGTGGCAGCTACTGGTGGATATGGTTCCCTGATCGGTACATTCGTTGGTATTTTTGTCATCATGCTTCTGAAAACAGGTCTTCCATACATCGGCCTGCAGGCAAACTGGCAGCAGATTATCACAGGTATCGTTCTGATCGTAGCCGTTCTGATCGATATCCTGAAAGAGAAAAAAGCAGCACACTGATATTAAGAAGTGTGGTACAATAAGTGAGGATGCTGTTCGCAGAAAATGGTGAGCAGTATCCGTTATCAAAGATGTGAAACGCCATGGGGTAGTAACGGCGTATGATCATAAAAACTATATAATATATTTTAAGGAGGAAGTATTATATGAAAGCAAAAAAGGTTATGGCATTAATGCTCTGTGCAGCAATGGTAACAAGCATGAGCGCAACAGCAGCTTTTGCAGCTGAGGAGAAAGACGATGCAGCAACAGAGGAGTCCGCAGATTCCACAGCAGCTGAGGATCCTACCGCACAGTTTGATGGACTGAAAGCTAACGAAGCTTATGAGTTCCCGATGATGGTTAAATCTTTCCAGTCTACATACTGGGATGCAGCTCAGGAAGGTATGAAGAAAGCAGCTGACGAGCTGGGTGTTACTTATAAGGCACAGGGACCGAACAGTGAGTCCGATATCGCTGACCAGGTTAACATGATCAATACAGCAATCAGCTCCAATCCTGTTGGATTAGGACTTGCAGCCTGCGATACATCTTCTGTTACAGATGCACTGAAAACCTGCGCAGAAAAAGGAATCCCGGTTGTAACATTTGATACCGGTATCGCGGATGCTCCGGAAGGATCTGTAGTTTGTGAGGTTTGCACAGACAACAATCAGGCTGGTGCAGTAGCAGCTGAGAATATGTACAACTCTATCAAGGATGTCATTAAAGATGCTGACGGACAGGTTATCATCGGTGAGGTTAACCAGGATGCAACAGCTCAGAACATCCAGCAGCGTGGAACAGGATTCATCAACAAGATGATCGAGCTTCTTCAGGCTGATGGCAAGACAGTTGCAGTAAGCGGCAACGAGTTCTATGTAAACGCAGCAGAGGGTGCTGACGCAGACGCTAAAGACGCTGACGTTGTTATCCAGGTAGCTGTTCCGGCACAGACAACTGTAGAGCTCTGCTCCACAGAGGCACAGGCAATCCTTTCCCAGGAAAACTGTATCGCAATCTTCGGTTCCAACCAGGTTTCCGCAGAGGGTGTTCTCGCAGCAAATGCTAACCTTAACGTTCTTGGTTCTGACGCAGCAAACGGCGATGTAATCGGTGTTGGTTTCGATGCTGGTTCTATCATCAAAGCAGCTGTTAAAGATGGCACATTCGTTGGTGCTGTTACACAGTCTCCTCTTATGATGGGATACTATGCAATCTATGCTCTGACAGCAGCAGCTAACGGCCAGGAGCTTCAGGATGTTCCTACAGAAGGTTACTGGTATGATGCAACAAATATGGACGATGAGGATATCGCCCCGAACCTTTATGACTAATCATATAATTGATAAGATCGTGAAGTTATAATGAACGCGGATGGCGTTCACGGACGTATGAAATAAGAGATCCGCTGGCTGATTCAGTCAGCGGATTTTTTTTCAAAATTGCAAATAAGGACACTTTTTTTGACAAAAGAGGTTCTTACCATTGGACACATCTTGATGTATGATAAGTATAGCATCAGATATGAAAGTGATAAGAAGCTTACATATTAGGAGGATTTTTAAAATGGCAACATATTATTTAGCAGTAGATATCGGAGCATCCAGCGGACGTCACATTCTGGGACATATGGAAGACGGAAAAATGATCCTGGAAGAGGTTTATCGTTTTGAGAACGGTATGGTTAAGAAAGACGGAGAACTCTGCTGGGAATTTGACCGCCTTTTCAGGGAGATCATAAATGGTCTTAAGAAATGTAAAGAAATCGGCAAGGTTCCGGTAAGCATGGGTGTTGACACATGGGGCGTTGACTTCGTACTTCTTGACAAAGATGACAACGTTCTCGGAAACACGGTAGGATATCGTGATCACCGTACAGAGGGCATGGATGAGGAAGTTTACAAGACAATTTCCCTGAAAGATCTGTATGCAAGAACAGGTATCCAGAAAGCGATCTTCAATACAGTATATCAGCTGATGGCAGTTAAGAAGAAACATCCGGAATATCTGGAGCAGGCTGAGACACTTCTTCATGTACCGGATTACTTCCACTTCCTTCTCACAGGAGAGAAGACCTGCGAGTACACAGAGGCAACAACAGGACAGCTTGTGTGCCCTACAACAAAAGACTGGGATTATGAGCTGATCGACATGCTTGGATATCCGAAAAAGATTTTCCAGAAGCTGATCATGCCTGGTACAAGCATCGGACATTTAACAGACAAGATCAAAGAAGAAGTGGGATTTGATCTTGAGGTCGTAGCACCGGCTACACATGATACAGGATCTGCTGTACTTGCTGTTCCTGCAAATGACGACGATTTCATCTACATCAGCTCCGGAACATGGTCCCTGATGGGAATCGAGAGAAAAGAAGCAGACTGCTCAGAGAAGAGCTGCGAGATGAACTTTACAAACGAGGGCGGATATGCAGGACGTTTCCGTTATCTGAAGAACATCATGGGGCTCTGGATGATCCAGTCTGTACGTCATGAGTTTGATGACGCATACAGCTTTGCACAGATCTGTGAGATGGCTGAGGAAGCAAAAGATTTCCCGTCCAGAGTAGACGCAAACGACGAGTGCTTCCTTTCCCCTGAGAACATGACAAAAGAAGTTCAGGACTACTGCCGCAGAACAGGACAGAAAGTTCCGGAGACTCTTGGAGAGATCGCAACTGTTATCTACACAAGCCTTGCAGAGTGCTATGCTAAGACAGCAAAAGAGCTTGAGGAGATGACAGGCAGAACATACAGCCGTATCCATATCGTAGGCGGCGGTTCCAATGCAGGATACTTAAATGACCTGACTGCAAAGGCAACCAAGAAAGAGATCCATGCAGGCCCAGGCGAGGCAACTGCGATCGGCAATATCACAGCACAGATGCTGAAAGCTGAGGAGTTCAAAACTATCGAGGAGGCTCGTACAACAATCCATGAGTCCTTCGGTATCAAAGTATACAAAGCATAAATAAAAATAATTGGAGGTTTTATTATGTTAGTTAACACAAAGGCAAAAGTTGGTGTATTTTCAATTGCTTTAGGTGCATATCTTCCGCAGTTCCCGTCACTGGTACCGGAATTTGAGGCACAGTACGATGCATTCAAGAAAACAATCCCGGATACAGTAGAAATCGTTGACGGAGGAATGGTAACAACAAAAGAACAGTCAATGGAAGCAGGAGATAAATTCCGTGCAGCAGACGTTGACCTTGTATTCCTTCAGATGCTGACATATGCTACATCTTACAATATGCTTCCTGCAATCCGTGACCTTGACGTTCCGGTTGTTCTTGTAAACGTTCAGAAGATCAAAGCACTGGATTATGAGCACACTGACATTGCATCCTGGCTGGGCGAAGGCTACGCATGCGGCGCTGTAGGCGAAGCTGTAGCTGACCTTGAGAGAGCTGGCAAGAGACATGCAGTTATCACAGGTGTTGTAGAAGGCGGAGATCCGGCAGTTCAGGCTGAGATCGAAGACTGGTGCAAGGCTGCTCAGGTAAGAAGAAGATTTCGTGAGACTAACATTGCTCAGATCGGAAGACCATACCCAGGTATGATGGATCTTTACATCGATGAGACAAACCTCTATAACAGAATGTTCCTTTACACAAAACAGTTCGACTGGGAGAAGATGTGGGCAATCGCTGACGATATCACAGATGAGGAAGCAATCCGTGCAAAAGCACAGGATATCCTTGATACATTCGAGATCGAAGGCGGCGGCACGATCGAAAAAGTATGGGATATGGCTAAATACGTTGTTGCTTTCGAGGAGTGGGTAAAAGATGAGCATCTTGGAATGATCGCTTCCCATTACGACGGATTTGCACAGGGTAAAGCTGGTGTCCTTGACAGTATGCTGATCCCGGCATTCTCTATGCTGATCAAACAGGGTACTGCATGCGCTGTAGAGGGTGACATGAAAGTTGCCATGGCAATGAGTATCTTAAAGACAATTTCCGGTACAGGCCAGCTTTCTGAGATGTACTCCATCGATTTCAACGATGATATCTGCATCATCGGACATTCCGGAAGTGGAGACGCTGACATCTCCGACAAGAAGCCAACCATGAAGATCGTGCCGGTATTCCACGGCAAAACAGGCGGCGGATACCTGACACAGTTCTATCCATACACAGGCCCTGTAACCTACCTTGCAATCACTCAGGACAAAGACGGAAACTTCAAATTCGTTGTAGCTGAGGGTATAAACGAGGAAGGACCGATCCTTTCCTTCGGTGATACAAACATGAGAACACGTTTCACATGTGGAGCTAGAGAGTTCGTAAACCGCTGGAGCGAGGCTGGCCCGACACATCATATGGCAGCTGCTACAGGAAGACACATTGATACAATCCTGAAAGTTGCAAAGATCTTTAATGTACCGGTAGATATCGTAACAAGATAATTGCCAATATAAAATAAGATAAATTCTTTCTTATATATAACCAACCTAAAACATATTCAAAAAAGGAGACTGCGTGGGAGCGGTCTCCTTTTTCAGTAGGGAAATTTGAATGCAAAGTGCAGATTCGGCAGGAAGAGTTCTAGTACAGCGAATATTAAGTAAACGCTATATTGACT
>CAVBVT010000027.1:13807-27131 GCA_963598855.1 Eggerthellaceae bacterium | reverse complement strand
CAAGGAACATAGATTACTATGGACGATAATTATTATGTTTTGACACCCATATCATAAATATTTTTTGACCATGAAAGCAAAAAGAATAAATAATAGTGAAAATGAGAAGAGGAGTGGTTTTTATGAGAACATTCGGGAAATCATCAAAGCTTGATAACGTGCTGTACGATGTGCGTGGACCGGTTGTGGATGAGGCTGCCAGAATGGAAGAAGACGGGATGGAGATCCTGAAGCTGAATATCGGTAATCCGTATCCATTTGGATTTTCCGCACCGCAGGAAGTGATCCTGGATATGCTGAGCAATGTACGGACTTCCCAGGGATATTCTGATTCCAAGGGTATTTTTTCCGCAAGAAAGGCGATCATGCAGTATGCACAGCTTCGAGGGATCCCGGGAGTTACCATTAACGATATCTATACAGGGAATGGTGTCAGTGAGCTGATCAACCTTTGCATGCAGGCACTTCTTGATAATGGAGATGAGATTCTGATCCCTGCTCCGGATTATCCGTTGTGGACGGCAACCGCTACACTTTCCGGTGGAAAGGTGGTTCATTATGTCTGTGATGAGCAGTCTGACTGGTATCCGGATATTGAGGACATCAAGAGTAAGATCACACCTAGGACTAAGGCGATCGTTATCATTAATCCCAACAACCCGACAGGTGCAGTGTATCCCAAGGAGATCCTGGAGCAGATCGCGGACATTGCAAGAGAGCATGAGCTGATCATTTTTTCTGATGAAATTTATGACCGTCTTGTTATGGATGGATACAAACATACATCCATCGCTTCCCTTGCGCCGGATGTGTTCTGCGTGACATTTTCAGGATTGTCCAAGTCTCATATGATTGCAGGTTTCCGTATCGGCTGGATGATTTTGAGCGGAGCCAAGAACAAGGCCAAAGGTTACATAGAAGGAATCAATATGCTTTCTTCCATGCGCCTTTGCTCCAATGTTCCGGCACAGTCTATTGTACAGACAGCACTGGGGGGATATCAGAGTGTCAATGAGTATATCCAGCCAGGCGGACGTGTATATGAGCAGAGAGATTTCATTTATAAAGCATTGAATGATATTCCGGGAATTTCGGCAGTGAAACCGCGTGCGGCCTTCTATATCTTCCCTAAGATTGATACAGAGAGATTCAATATCTTCAATGATGAGCAGTTTGCACTGGATTTCCTGCATGACAAGCAGGTTCTTATCGTTCCGGGTAAAGGCTTCAACTGGCATCAGCCGGATCATTTCCGTATCGTGTATCTGCCAGATATCCGTCAGTTGGACAAGGCTATGAAGAAGATGAAAGAGTTTTTTGCTACATATAAGCAGGGTAGATAAACTGTAGTTAATAGGATATTCGCAATCCACTGCAAAGCAGTTATTCGGTTAAATTTTCAGCATAGACCAAAAGCGGAATAAATGTTATAATCATATATGGTGCGAGCTGCGAAATCAGCATAGCTGATTTCCCCTGGCGAGCGGAAGAAATTCTGCAAGCCTTGGTAAGCTGATAATCATACAATAGGAAAATCCTATCAGGTAAGGTCTAGCCAACCGCCTGTACCGAGTCCTTGGAGCCGAAATGGTAACATTAGGTTTAAGCGTAGGACAGGGAGCAACAGAGCCGAAACGAAAGTGAAGTGATTGAGCTGGGAAATTATCATGAGGTTGGAAATGGTCGATGTGTTCTTTCTCACAGCAGACAACACTGCGACAACCGATATGGCAAGGTTGTAGTAGCATCCCCCAGTCCGAGAGCTTGGCGAGGTTGATGATAAGTATGTTATCGGAACAGCTGAGATCCTGTCATTTCCTTAAAAAAAGGTATGGAAACCAAAACAAAGAAATGCGCAAGGAATCCAAATGAATGGCAGGAAGTCCGACACAGCCATACTATCGAAGAAGTCTGTGAAAGCAGATGGAGAAAAGGGCTGTGCACTTTATAGCTTAAAGTGAAAAGCCGTATGCGTTAATAGCGCATGTACGGTTTTGTGTAGGGATATGGGGAGTAATCCCCATATCTACTAAAGAAATATCCTGGCCGGTTATGCCGGGATATACGAATAAAACCAGAAATTGCTTGAGAGGGGAATGAGGAGGGACCGCTATCGGACAGCAATAAGCAGAAATTGAAAGGGGAATTTATTAATGAGCAGATTCAACATGAAAGTGACACCTGAGATTGAGAAACTAACCCAGATCTGTCTGGAGAATGATAAACTGGATTTATCCCTTTATGGTAAATATGATGTTAAGAGAGGCTTGCGTGATCTTAATGGAAAGGGTGTCCTTGCAGGACTGACCCAGATCTCCAATGTACAGGCTACGAAGATCGTAGACGGAAAGGAAGTGGCCTGTGCAGGCAAGCTTTCCTACAGAGGGTATGACATTAAGGATCTGACTAAGGGATTTATCAATGACAGACGGTTTGGTTTCGAAGAAGTGACATATCTGCTTCTTTTCGGCAAGCTGCCAAACCAGGAAGAGCTGAATGAGTTTTCCGGGATCTTGGCCAACCAGAGGACATTGCCGAGGAATTTTGTGAGAGATGTCATTATGAAGGCACCATCTAAGGATATTATGAATGCTTTGTCCAGAAGTGTCCTTACACTTTATTCTTATGACAAGGATCCGGATAATATCGAACTTGATAATGTGCTTCGCCAGTGCATCAATCTGATCAGTGTTTTCCCGCTGTTATCTGTTTATGCTTATCAGGCCTACAACCATTATGAGAAGGGTAAGAGCCTTTACATCCATCAGCCTAAGAAGGAGCTTTCAACAGCAGAGAATATCCTGCGTCTTTTAAGGCCGGATAAGAAATATACGGCTCTGGAAGCTGAAATCCTGGATATTGCCCTGATCCTTCATATGGAGCATGGCGGTGGTAACAACTCCACCTTTACCACTCACGTGGTTTCTTCTTCCGGAACAGATACATACTCAGCGATTGCAGCTGCGCTTGGTTCCTTAAAAGGACCGAAGCATGGCGGTGCCAATATCAAGGTTGTGAAGATGTTCAACGATATGCGCAAGCATGTTCATGATTACAGTGATGAAGATGAAGTCCGTGATTATCTGCAGAAACTTCTTCATAAAGAAGCCTTTGACAAGAGAGGCCTGATCTATGGTATGGGTCATGCGATATATTCTGTTTCTGATCCACGTGCTGAGGTATTTAAAGGCTATGTGGAGCAGCTTGCAAGAGAGAAGGGCAGAATGAAGGATTATCAGCTGTATGCAACCGTAGAGCGTCTTGCGCCGCAGGTGATCGCAGAGGAGCGCAAGATCTACAAAGGTGTCAGCGCGAACGTGGATTTCTACAGCGGATTTGTTTACAGCATGCTGGATCTGCCGCTGGAGCTGTACACACCGATGTTTGCCATTGCACGTATCGTAGGATGGAGTGCACATCGTATGGAAGAGCTTATCAATGTGGATAAGATCATCCGTCCTGCATACAAGAATGTTCTTCCGGAAGCAGAGTATGTTCCTCTTGCAGAGCGATAAAAAACTGGCATCATTATGAAATGACAAGAGAAAACTGAGGTGCAATAGATGTTCAGAAGTTTTTTTCCGGATGAATATCTGGATTCTGCATATGTGATCGATTATGAGAAGCTTTACGAAGAAGGATACAGAGGGCTTCTTTTCGATATTGACAATACCATTGTTCCACATGGTGCACCGGCAGACGAACGTGCAAAGAAACTGTTTGAGAGGCTTCGTAAGATAGGGTTTCATTACTGTTTTGTATCCAATAATCAGAAACCGCGAGTGGAGCCTTTTGCCCGTGCTGTGGAAGGGGATTTTATAGAAAATGCCCATAAACCGGCTGTGAAGAACTACAGAAAGGCCTGCCAGGTGATCGGAACAGATATTGATCGGACCATCTTTGTAGGGGATCAGCTGTTTACGGATATTTATGGAGCGAAGAGGGCTGGGATCCGAACGATCCTTGTGAAGCCCATTCATCCAAAAGAAGAGATCCAGATCGTGCTCAAACGCTATCTGGAGAAAATAGTATTACATTTTTACCAAAAAGAGGAGGGAAAGAATTCATGAACCATATTGTAATTATCGGCTTTATGGGTTCAGGAAAGACACGAGTTGGAAAGAGACTGGCGAAGGACCTGGGACTTCCGTTTATTGACGTGGACAGACTGATTGTGAAAAAAATGAACATGTCAGTGAAGGAGGTATTTGAACGTTTCGGAGAACCGTTTTACCGCGCGTTAGAGACAATGGCAGTAAAAGAACTGTCTACAGACAGTGAGCGTAAGGTGATCTCCGTCAGTGCAGGACTGCCTCTGCAGGAACAGAACCAGAAGTATCTTGCGAACATGGGAACGATCATCTATCTGAAAGGTTCTGCAGCAACTCTGATCAAGCGACTGGAAGGAAGCAATAATCCGACACTGGAAGGTGCTGAGAACAAAGAGGACAAGATCAAGAAGCTCCTCAAGCAGAGAGATCCTGTTTATGAGAAGTTTGCAGACATCAAAGTTGTCACAGGAGTGAAGCCTTTTGACGAATTAATTGCTGAAATTGAAGAAAAATTAAAGGCATAAACAAAAAAACAGTTGAAAAATGACAAAAGGTATTATAGAATAATTCATAGCGAAAAAGAAGCGCACATATTAAGGAGGAAATATTTATGATTTCAGCAGGTGATTTCAAAAATGGTATCACACTTGAAATTGATGGAAACGTATGTCAGATCGTTGAATTCCAGCATGTAAAACCAGGAAAAGGCGCAGCCTTTGTAAGAACAAAATACAAAAATATCATCACAGGATCTGTAGTAGAGAAATCTTTCCGTCCTACAGAGAAATTCCCGGCAGCACGTATTGAGCGTGTAGATATGCAGTATCTGTATCAGGATGGTGGTTTATACTACTTCATGAACACAGAGACATATGACCAGGTAGGTCTTACTGAGGAGCAGGTTGGCGATTCTCTGAAATTCGTTAAGGATAACGAGATGGTTAAGGTTTGCTCTCATAACGGCGAGGTATTCGCTATCGAGCCGCCACTCTTCGTAGAGCTTGAGGTTATCGAGACAGAGCCAGGATTCGCTGGAAACACAGCACAGGGTGCTACCAAACCTGCAACTGTTGAGACAGGTGCACAGGTTCAGGTTCCGCTGTTCGTAAACCAGGGCGACAAACTGAAGATCGATACAAGAACAGGAGAGTATCTCTCCCGTGTATAATGCAATACATTAAGAAAACCCGCGGAAGCGGGTTTTCTTAATATCTGATCATTAGTCTTTTAACTGTTTCAGAAACTGGCTGGGAGACATTCCTTCGTGGGATTTAAACACCCGGCTGAAGTAAAAAGCATCGGAGAATCCTACCATCTCAGCCACATCTTTGGTAAGGATATCCGGATTGTTCTGCATTAAGGTCTTAGCCATTTTCAGGCGAAGTTCACTGATATATTTACTGGGAGAGATCCCGAATTCTGATTTAAAAAGTGTGGAGATATATTTCTCATTATAGCCAAAAATATCCTGAAAAGATTTTGTGGTGATCTGCTGGGTGAAATTTTTATCCAGATAATTGCGTACCTGACGGGCCAGAGACGGAAGTTCCTCTCCGGGCGTAGTTTCGTGAAAACCGCAGATCTTGGAAGTTTCATACTGCAGTTCCCGTTCCAGTTCTTCGTAGGAATGACAGGTGGAAACGATCTCAGCGACATCCGGATAAATGATGTCTTTGTGGCAGTTCTGGATCACAGTGGAGATATAGTATCTCAGGTTTGCAGTCAGCTGAAACTGGGAAAGATCCGGCTGGTTCTGCATGGTAATCAGGGAATGGATCATATGATACAGGCTTTCCTGATCAGAATGAGAAGAGATTCCTGCGCAAAGCTGCTGAACATCCTGGGAAACACGGATCTTCTGATCTGACAATGCGCTGCAGATCTGAAAAGAACTGGAGCCAAATCTGTTTTTGAACAGTGCAAAAAGATAGGTATCTTTTATAAGGTCGGAAACAGAACCGGCTTCTGGAGACTGCAGAGACAGAACGGTGTTGATCCAGGATTCCGGCTGCTGATCAGATACATCCAGGATACTGTGGATCATCCGGGCAAGTCCTTCTGTATCCGGATGGCTGGAAGAAGGACAGATAACGGCATATACCTGTTCGTTGAAATGTTTTCCATGGAGAAGAAAAAGGGAAACCTGATATTCTTTTTCCAGCTGAGTCAGATATCCGGGAGCGACCGGTGCGAAATCGGAGTCCGGGATAGTCTCGCTGTATATGCTGGAACGCAGCGGGCCCTGAAAAACAAATATAAAGGAACAGGAAACTCCGGCCATAAAAACAGGGGCAGTATCAGTTAGATTGTCACTGCGCAGTGCGCATTGCAGATATTCCTTCTGAAGCAGACGTGTCTGGGCGTTCTGCTGTTCCATGCAGGAACAGAGGATATCATCCAATGTTTTAAGATCGATTGGTTTGAGAAGATAATCGGAAACGCCAAGGTGGATCGCTTTTCTGGCATATTCGAAATCTGCATATCCGGTAAGGATGACAAAGCGGGTATGAAACTGAGATTTCTGCACTTCTTCGATCATATCCAGCCCGTTCATCACAGGCATGGTAATATCAGTAAATACCAGTTCCGGTTTCTGCTCCAGGATTTTCTGCAGGCCGTCCCTGCCGTTTTTGCAGATGCCAAGAACCTGGAAATCAGGGTAGTTTTTGGTGATGAGAAGAGAGAGTCCTCTGGCAATGGCCGGTTCATCTTCAATGATAAGTACGTGTATCATGGTTTCTCCTTTGTATGTGAAAGAGATTTTTTGCATATGTCCTAATTATAGCATGAATAAACTCATAAACAAGAAAAAAGATTACTGCTCACTTTGTGACCAGTAATGCACTTCGCGATGCACAGAAATCATGCTTTACATGATCTTGTGCTGCGATTCTCGGATTTTCTGTAATCTTTGATTACAAAAAAAATACCTCGCGGAATATTATTTGTGAATAGTAATAAAAAGTCCATACGAAAGTCGCTTTTTCTCCATGTTGTATATACAGAAGGTGTGATATGATAGAAAAAAATAACAGGGAGGATAGGTATGAATTGTTTATGGTATACAGAAGCTGCAAAAAGCTGGATCGAAGCACTGCCTCTTGGTAATGGCCGACTGGGGGCTATGATATCCGGAGAGCCTTTTTGCGGGCAGATCCAGATGAATGAAGAGAGCATTGTCTACGGCGGGTCCCTTGACCGTATCAATCCGGATGCAGCGAAATATTTCCCGGAGATCCGGAAACTGGTGCTGGAAGGAAAGATCCAGGAAGCGCAGAAACTGGAATTTTTTGCGCTGTCAGGAACACCTCAGAGTGAAAGACCGTATCAGACCATGTGCGATGTGAATTACAGCATTGACCATGAGGAAGGCGAGATCCGGGATTACAGAAGAGAACTCAATCTGGAAAAAGGTGTTGCAGATACTTCGTTTGTACATAACGGAGCACAGTACAGAATGCGATGTCTGATCTCTGAGAAAGAAGATCTGATGGCAGCGGAGTTTTCTACAGACAGAGAAGAAGGTCTTACAATGTCTGTTCTGATAACAAGAGGGCGATTTTACAACTGTGCAGGAAAAGTCGGCGAGGACAGCATTTATATTGACGGAGATCTGGGAAAAGGCGGAAGTGAATTCTGCATCCAGGCCCGTGCAGTGTCAGAAGATGGAAGCGTGCAGGTGATCGGAGAACATCTGGTGATCAGAAATGCTTCCAGGGTGATCTTTTATGTAAATGGAGTGACTACCTTCCCTTACCGGAAAAAGAAGGTCGAGGCTCCATACAGTTACCTGAAAGAACAGCTGGCTGCTTATACAGCAGAGGATTTTGACCGGATACTGGCAGAACATGAGAAGCAGCACAGTGAACTGTTCGACCGTTCTGTTCTGAAACTGAAAGAGGACGAGGAGCTTTCCAAACTTCCAACAGATCAGCGTCTGAAACGACTCCGGGAAGGCAAAAAAGACAAAGGACTGGCAGCTCTTTACTATGGATATGGAAGGTATCTTCTTATGGCAAGCAGCCGCCCGGGAGGACTTCCTGCCAATCTTCAGGGAATCTGGTGCGAGAAGCTGGAGCCTACCTGGGATTCCAAATACACCATCAACATCAACACAGAGATGAATTACTGGCCCGCTGAGATCTGTAATCTTTCCATGTGCCATGAGCCGTTTTTTGATCTTCTGGAACGCATGGTGAAGAATGGCAGAAGAACAGCCATGGAAATGTATGGGTGCAGAGGTTTTGTGGCACATCATAATACGGATATCTGGGCAGATACCGCACCTCAGGATCTGGCACTGGCAGCGTCATACTGGGTAATGGGCGGTGCATGGCTGGCGACGCATATCTGGAAACATTACCGTTATACCATGGATCAGGCTTTTCTTGAGCGTATGATGCCGGTTCTGGAGGAATGCGTGCTGTTTTTCAGGGATTTCATGATCGAGGATCAGGGAGAGATGATCGTCTGCCCTTCTGTTTCTCCGGAGAATACCTATTATCAGGCAGACGGAACAACGGGAAGTGCCTGTGCAGGCTGTACCATGGATACCGGAATCCTGAGAGATATTTTTCATGCTTATCTGGAAGGAAACAGGATCCTTGGGAAAAAAGCATTTCAGGAAGAATGGGTGCGTGAAACTCTTGATAAGCTCCCGCCGTACAAAATCGGAAAATATGGACAGCTGCTGGAATGGAGAGAAGATTACGAGGAATGGGAACTGGGACACAGACATTTTTCCCATTTATATCCTCTGTTTCCGGCAAACCAGATCAATGAATATGAGAATCCGGAGCTGGTAAAAGCGTGTGAGAAATCTCTGGAGAGACGAATGGAATTTGGTGGCGGACACACAGGATGGAGCTGTGCATGGCTGATCAATCTATATGCAAGACTTCAGAATGGAGATAAAGCAGAGGAATATATTGATTACCTTCTCAACAAACTGACAGCAGCGAATATGTTTGATCTGCATCCGCCGCTTGAGAGAATTTCAGGTATTCCGTGGGTATTCCAGATCGACGGAAATTTCGGCGGCACGTGCGGAATTGCCCAGATGCTGCTGCAGAGCCATCTGGATGAGATATTCCTGCTTCCGGCCCTTCCGAAAAACTGGCAGGAGGGAAGCATCACCGGACTTTGTGCGGAAGGTGGTTTTGAGGTGGATATAACCTGGGAAAAGGGAAAATTTTCTCATGGATGGATCCTTTCGAAACATGGGGAAAAAGCAGTTCTCAGATGTAGCGAAGAACTGGAAATATCCAGAGATGGTATCCAGATCCCGGCAGAAAAAGACGAAAAAGGCAGATATGTGTTTCACACAGAGAAAGGTGCTCTTTATCAGATCAGAAGCAAATAAAGATCAGGTTGAAAAGAAGCCGGAGGCTCCCATGTCAGGGAGTGCTCCGGCTGAATAATTTTTCGGGTTTTAGCGGGCCGCCGATGGTAACAGTCGTAAGGTTATCGGAATCATTTCTGGAAACATGAAAATATTCTTCCCCGCGGTAATAAATATGAAAGCGAAGAATAGTATTTTCCAGGCCATAGCCCTGATGGCGGAAAGTGTTTTCGTAATCCATATCCTGGTTTCCGGTAAAGGTGAAGCCTGAGAGCTTCTGGTGAAGAGCAGCAAGTTTTTCTTTCGGAAACGGTGCTCCATTGTTGGAGATGGACAGATACCACCGGGTGTCATCACAGTGGGAACGGATGGAAATCTTCCAGGGAGGAAGGATCTCCACACCGGCCTGATGGAATCCATGCTGAAAACAGTTCTCGATCAGAGGCTGGAGGATCAGTTTCGGAACTGTGATGGAATTCAGGGATTCGTCCAGCTGCCATTCATATTCCAGATCATCCTCATAGCGGATCTTCATAATATAGAGGTAATGCCTTGCATTGTCGATTTCCTGGGACAAAATAACGGACTGCCCTGTGTAGGAGAGGGAGTAGCGCAGAAGCTGGGAAAGTTCCGTGCACATGTTGGAAACATCCATATTTCCAGAAGCCAATCCTGTCATTCCGATAACGGAAAGCGTGTTGTACAGAAAATGAGGGTTCAGCTGAGCTTCCATGGCATCATAGTGGGCGATCAGCGTCCGGTGTCGTTCTTCTGTAAGACGCTGGTTCTGGCCATAGATCTCGGAAAGATATCCCTGGATCGCATTGGTAAGGAAGATGATCTCGTTATCGCTGTTTCCGGGAACCGCAGAAATATTTTCCCCGGGATCAAGGTCTGTCAGCTTATCCGTCAGCTGCCGGAGCGGTTGTGTGAGGTTTCGGGTCAGAACCATAAGGAAGGTGGACATGACTACGAACATGATCAAAAAAAGCAGTGTGCTGATCGCGAGAAGTCGTTTTATGGAGGCTGCAAATATGGAAGAATTCTCGCTGAGGATCACTGTCCATCCAGTCTGGCTGGAAAGGTGATAGCTGGAAACAGAGAGATTTCCATAGGAAAAGCTGCCGCTGTCAGAAGAGTTTTCCGAAGCGGAACGCCAGCTGGCCAGAAAAGTCCGGCGGTTCAGTGCAGCTGCGCTTGTATAGACAAGATTATCAGCATCATCCAGAATGGTGATATCGTAATCTTCCGGAGTATCAAAACCGGAGAGGAGCTGTCTGGTCAGGGTATCCATATCAAAATCAGCAATAAGAAGTCCGTACTGATGGTAAACATTCCGCATGGAACGGACAACAGAAATTACAGTCCGATTGTTTCCCCAGTAATCCTTATGAGGAGGGACATATAAAAAATAATCAACGGTATCCATAACGCTGGTAAGATTGGGATTATTCTCCAGGGCTGCCTTTTTTGCATAGCTGGTACCGTTTGGAGAGGAAATTCCCAGATGGTCGTAATATTTGCTGACATAATTAAGGGAGATATCCAGGTCTGAGGACATTAAAGTAGTACGGAACCGGTCCTGAAAAGCGGACCTGGCTGTGATATGAGTAGGCAGATAGTTGTTTTCTCCATCTGGAATATTTCTGGCAGTATCAAGGAGTGTGGCATTCAACTGCAGTTCTTTCAAAATATTGTCAGCATCATTGAGAAGAGTGTCCAGATTGTTCTGTATCATGGATGCACTGCCGCTTAATGTACTGCGCATGTTCTCACGCAGGGAATTTGCCGAATAATAATAGAAAAACAGCGAAAAACCGGCAAGCAGAAGGGAGTTCAGCAGGATACAGGAAATGAACAGCTTCTTTTGAAAAGAAAATTCATGGAATTTCATGATCGTTCCTCCGGAAAAATTGTTGTATTTATTTTATATGAACAGTGAAAAAGAAACAAGAAGAATTGTACAAATAGATGGATAAATATCAAAAAAGGAAAAAAGTACATGCTGGATTGAACAAAAGTCCATGGATTTTCCAGAGACAGTTTTATATAATATGACCATATTAAGAACGAAGAAAAAGTCATATAAAGGGAGGAATTTTACAATGAAGAAAAAAATGTTTGCAGCACTTATGGCAGCGTGCATGACAGTATCTGTATTCGGAAGCGTGGTAACAGCCAGCGCAGCAGATGGAGTAACACTGACACTTTACGGAAATGCAGATGACCTTGCAAAACCGTACATGCAGAAGATCATTTCTCTGTGGGAAGAGTCTTCCGGAAACAAGATCGACCAGCAGGGTCTTGATACAGACAATGCAGAGACTATTGCACTGACAAAATTTACAACAGGTGATATCCCGGATCTTTACATCCATTTCGGAAACAGCAACCTAAAAAACTTTAATCCGGAAGAGAATTTTGTAGACTGGTCCGATGCTGACTGGGTGTCCGATATTCAGGACTCAGTTCTTCCGCAGGCAACTTACAATGACAAAGTGATCGGACTTCCGTTCTGGGAAGCATCCAACTCCGGCTGTTTCTATAACACAAAGATCTTCGAGGAACTGGGAATTGAGCAGCCGACAACACAGGAAGAATTCAATGCAGCCTGCGACACACTTCTGGAGAACGGAGTACAGCCGATCTACCTCGCAGCAGCAGATGCGTGGCCGATCCTTTATCAGTTCGCACTGGATCCAGTACTTGAGGAGCATCCGGAATATATCGAGAAACTGAATGCAGGGGAAATGTCCTACGCAGATATCCCGGAATTCACAGATATGTGCACCTGGTTTAAAGAGGCAGCAGATAAAGGATACTTTGGAAAGAACTTTGCATCTGATACATGGGATTACACAAGCGAGGTTCTTGGAACAGGTGAAGCTGCTATGATCTTCTGCTGGGATACCTGGTTTGATACAGATTATGACAGTGAATCCTATGATTATGTAGGCGATGATTTCGGAATCATGCCGGTATTTATGGGAACCTGTGATGAGGGAACTTATGAAGGCGGCAACGTAAACCTGATGCTTGTAAACAAAAATGGCGACAATGTAGAAGCTGCCAGTGATTTCGTAAACTTTATGGCAGATCCTGAGAATTACAACCAGGCATTTGATGGCGTTTCCACAGCAGCAGTTTTCAAACAGGAAACAACAAATGTAAATTCCGCTCAGTATGATGGAAACAAAGACAGCGTAGATAAACTAATCCGTGCATCTTCCGCACAGCCGAAGATCGTAGGCTTCAACCAGCAGGAAGGCGGCAAGGCACTGCTTCAGCTTATGAACGGAGACATCAGTGTAGAAGAATGTGTAAAACTGATCGATGATGACAGAGTTGCAACACTTGAGTCTTTTGCCCAGTAAATCAGCATCCGTATTAAAAATGGTTTCAGGTTTGAGGGTAAAACTTCAAACCTGAAATTGTTTAAGGAGGAAATTCATGAATCGAAAAAAAATATATCCGCTGTATCTGGCACTGATCCCGGCTGTGGTATTTTTTATCTTTTTTATTGTACCGTCCACTGTGGGATATTATTATGCGTTTACTAATTGGAGTGCAGCCAGAACTACCAATCTGAAATTTGTAGGATTTGAAAATATAATATCCGTTCTTACGAGTACGAAAGTGCCGGTAGCTTTTGTAAATACCTTGATCTATGCAGGTGTAAAAACCATTACCGTAACACTTCTGGGCTTTGTATTTGCCTATATCCTGAACCGTGAGATCAAAACACGGACTGCTCTTAGAACGGTTTACTTTATCCCGTCCATCTTTTCCTGCCTTGTTGTAGGTCTTATCTTCAGTGCTGTATTCCAGACACGTCACGGCACGATCAACAATATCCTGAACCTTATGGGAATTGCAAATATACAGTGGCTCGGTAAAAGAGGCACAGCTGTTTTTGCTATCTGTGTAGCTG
>CAVBVT010000027.1:12681-13750 GCA_963598855.1 Eggerthellaceae bacterium | reverse complement strand
GATCATCATCACACTTGCGGGTCTGCAGTCAGTTTCTTCTGATTATCTGGAGGCAGGTAAACTTGACGGTGCATCTGAGTGGCAGCTTTTCCGCCATATCACACTTCCGCTGATCATGCCTACTGTAAACGTTAATATTCTGTTCAGTCTGATCTATGGATTGAAAATGTTCGACCTGATCTACGTTATGACAGGCGGCGGCCCTGGAAATGCAACTGAGAGTTTCGGAACATTGATGATGAATGAAATGTCTGCAGGACGTTATGCCCAGTCGGTAGCTGTCAACCTTGTATTTACAGTGCTTCTGGTCATTGTTTCAATTGTTTATCAGAAGTTTTCATCAAGATGGGAGACGGTGTTATAATATGAATAAGAAAAAAACTAGGATCAATCTGATACTGGAGATCATTCTCTGGCTTGTGAGCATCGTGACGATCTATCCGATGCTGATGGTGCTTCTCACTTCCTTTAAGAACAAAGGCGAAGCTGCTTATATGAATATCAGCCTGCCGAGTGAGTGGCATCCGGAAAACTACATAACAGTTCTGGAAAAAGATTTCATGCGTTCTCTTGGGAACAGTGTGTTCATCACCTTTATATCAGTGGCACTGATCGTTTCTCTTTCCGCATTTTTAAGCTTTATTATTGTACGAAGAGATACAAAAGGCTGCAGGATCGGATATAAGATCATCACTCTTGGGATCATTGCACCTTTTGCTGCGCTTCCAACGATCCAGCTGATGCAGAAAATGGGGATCTACGGATCAAGGATCGGTCTCTGCCTTGTGTATTCTTCTCTGTACATGCCATTTACAACAATGATGTTCAGCGGATTTATCAAAGGAATCCCGAAGGAACTGGATGAGGCAGCAGTTATGGATGGTGCAGTAGGCGGAAGACTGTTCTGTACAGTGATCCTGCCACTTCTGAAACCGGTTCTTGCAACAACAGGCGTTCTGAATTTCATGTGGGTATGGAACGAGCTTCAGATCCCGATGTATCTTCTGAACTCTTCTTCCAAGTGGACACTGCCGCTTTCTGTATACAATTTCTACGGACAGTTCAGCAG
>CAVBVT010000027.1:0-12618 GCA_963598855.1 Eggerthellaceae bacterium | reverse complement strand
GTTCAGCAGAAGCTGGAATCTCGTATGCGCAGACGTTGTGCTGGTTTCCCTGCCTGTAATCCTGGTATACATTTTTGCACAGAAATGGGTGATCGCAGGTATGACAGCCGGTGCTGTAAAGGGCTGATCCTGATAATATCAAGGAGGATATAAAATGTCAAAAAAATACACAGGAACATGGAACTCTGTAAATGAGCATCAGGTACCGAAATGGTATGAAGACTGTAAATTCGGTATTTTTATCCACTGGGGAATCTATTCTGTTCCTGCCTTTGCGCCAAGAACATGGGAACTTGGAGAGGTGGAAACCAATGAAGAATGGTTCTGCAACAATCCTTATGCAGAGTGGTATTATAATTCCATAAATGTGGGAAAAGGACCCTCTTATGAGCACCACATTGAGAAATACGGCGAGGATTTTTCCTATGAAGATTTCATTCCGATGTGGAAGGCTGAGAACTGGCAGCCGCAGAAGTGGGCGGAACTTTTCCGCAAGGCAGGAGCAAAATATGTTGTACTGACAACAAAGCATCATGATGGATTCTGCCTGTACCCAAGTGAATATACAGATTTTAACTGTGAAGAACTTGGACCGGAACGAGATATCACAGGAGAACTGACAGAGGCTGTCCGCGGTGAAGGCCTGAAAATGGGACTTTATTATTCCGGGCTGATCGACTGGCAGTTTGCCAATGATCCGATCTTTAAAGAAGAGGACAGTTTCGGAAATGCCTGCCCGACTTTTGAGTATGCAGACTATTCTTATAATCAGATGAAAGAGCTGGTAGATAAATATCATCCGTCTGTATTCTGGAATGATATTGGATGGCCAAAGCAGAGCGAACATATGATGCCGTATTTCCTGGCACATTATTACAATTTGGTAGAGGAAGGTGTTGTCAATGACCGGTTTAACGGACTGTACCATGATTTCAGCACAAAAGAATACAAACAGGGCGAAGCCAACCGCAAGGAAAAATGGGAGATGTGCCGCGGTATGGGACTTTCTTTCGGATACAATGAAAATGAAGGAGACGATCAGCTGATCAGTGTACCGGATCTGATCCATCTTCTGGTTGCAACAGTATCTGATAATGGAAACCTGCTTCTCAATATCGGCCCGAAACCAGACGGAACCATTCCGGCTGAGCAGGAAAAACGTCTTCTTGCACTTGGAAAATGGCTGGAGATTAACGGAGAAGGTATTTATGATACCAGATGTTCCGTACATCTTCCGGAAACAGCAGAAGATGGCGTGCAGCTGTTCTTTACAGCAAAAGAAAAGGATCTCTATGTATTTATAGAGGGACTTTCCGAAGGAAAGAACACAGTGCTGATCCGGGGTGTAAAAGGATGTGCAGAGGCCCTGGACCCAACGCTTACTGTACAGTGTGAGGAGACAGAAGAAGGGCTGAAAGTCCGCATTGATGGATACGATAAAGAGAAACATATCATCTGTATGAAAGTAAAAGACGGCGAATAAACATTATCATAGATGGAATGAGAATGCAGTTATCCTTTTAACCGAATCAGGGAAGTCCTCTGAGGGATTGCGAATATCCGCCTGATTGCGTAGTCCAGGTTGTGCTGGTAAGAAAAGACAGTTACTGTTCACTGGTAATATTCCGCGAGGTGTTTTTGTGAGCGGAGGTCACAGAAAACCCGAGAATTGCGGCGCGAAATCATGTAAAACATGATTTCTGTGCATCGCGAAGCGTGTTGCAGGTCACGGAGTGAACAGTAACAAAAAACATGCACAGCCTGGACTTTTTTGCAAATGTCCTTGACACGAAAAATCATTCTGGTATAATTAAATCCAGTCAAAAAATAATTGACTTAGAGTTCGTCTGTCCACCAGAGATGACTGGAAGATAATGAAGTCATCAGAAGTCTTTTTTACGCAAGGGCTTGTACTGGTTTCGACGGGGGCTTTGAAGTTAGGGAAGCCATCCGCAGACTCCTGGACTGCGTACCAACCGGGAACTAAATATAAACGCAGACGAAAAGTTAGCGTTAGCAGCCTAAGCTGCTCGTCAGCCCCGTTGCACTCACACATCGGGAATCTGGCGTCGACCATGTGAGAAACCTTGCCGGGTAAGCTTTGCCCCGGTAGATGTATTATGAAGCTACTGAAGCAGTAAGCCTGTCGGTGGGCGTGCTGCCGAGGGAATGTTTAAAACAGCGACTGTGATGGGAGATGCCTTAAGGGATAGGCTTTCGGACAGGGGTTCGATTCCCCTCAGGTCCATTTACGGAACGTCCCGGAAAGACAGCATTTATGCGGCTTTCCGGGAATTTTTTTTACCTTGTCAGATAATTCTCCGCAGATACAGAAAGCGTTGGTGATAGAATGGGAAAATCGCTGAACAGCAAAAAAAAGTATATAAAAAAATCAGATTATTATGATTACAGTCTGGTTGCTGTCATTGTGCTCCTGGTATGCTTCGGTCTGGTCATGCTTTACAGCACCAGTTCCTATATGGCAGAAGTAAATTACGGCAGCGACATGTTCTATTTTAAGAAGCAGGCACTGATCAGTGCGGCCTGTCTGATCGCGGCACTGCTTGTTTCGAAGATCCTGGATTATCATATCCTGGTGCCGTTTACCACAGCTTTGTATGTGGCAGCACTGATCCTTATGGGGCTGGTACGGACACCTCTCGGACATTCTTCCCATGGTGCTACCAGATGGCTGTATATCGGTCCGATCAACTTTCAGCCTGCTGAGGTGGCAAAGATCGCAGTTATCGTTATGATGGCATATATGATCTGTAAGATGGGACGTAAGGTTAAGACTTTAAAGAGCTGCATGATCCTGGGACTTCCGGGTGCCGGCCTTGCGTTTGCCGCGTACATGCTGACGGATAACTTAAGTACAGCTCTGATCATTCTTGGGATTACTGTGGGAATGGTTTTTGTTGCACATCCGGATATGAGGCCGTTTATTATCGTGGGTGTGATCGGCCTGGTGCTGATCGTGATCGGAGTGCTTTTCCTGGTTGCGACAACCAAGAGCAGTGACAGTTTCCGTGTTATGCGAGTTCTTGTGTGGCTTCAGCCTGAGAAATATTCCGATGAGGGAGGATATCAGACCCTGCAGGCACTTTATGCCATCGGTTCCGGAGGATTTTTTGGCCGGGGACTTGGAAACAGTATCCAGAAACTTGGCAGTGTTCCTGAGGCGCAGAATGATATGATCTTTTCCATCATCTGTGAAGAGCTTGGGATTTTCGGAGGTATTTTTGTGCTGATCCTGTTCGGATATCTTCTGTACAGACTGTTCTTTATTGCACAGAATGCACCGGATCTGTTCGGATCGCTGCTTGTTACGGGAATCTTTATACATATTGCGCTGCAGGTAATATTAAACATTGCAGTTGTGCTGAATCTGATGCCCAATACAGGTGTCACTTTGCCCTTTATCAGTTACGGTGGAACGTCCATTGTGTTCCTGATGTCGGAGATGGCACTGGCTCTCAGTGTGGCTCGTCAGATAAAATTTCAAGAGTAAAATAGTTTTAAAATCAAAATATTTTTGCCGGATAGCCATTTTTTGGGAAAATCCTCTTGACAACTGTTTTTACAGACTATATACTTTGCTCAAAAAGAGGAAACAGATTCGATCTGTAATGATTAAAGGAGAAAATAAGACATGTTAGAAAAAATGAGCGAAATGCTTGCAGAGCAGTTAAATTGTGAAGCATCTATTATCACACCAGAGACATCTTTCAAGGATGATCTTGGAGCAGATTCCCTTGATCTGTTTGAGCTGGTTATGGCTCTTGAGGATGAGTACAATGTGGAGATCCCGGCAGAGGAGCTTACAGATCTGAACACAGTCGGAGATGTAATCGAGTACCTTAAGAACAAAGGCGTAGAAGCATAAGATCTGCAAGGGTTAAATGCAGGAATAAAGATCCTCTGGAACAATGGTGTTCCAGGGGATTTTTCTATCCATAGGGAAACCAAGGGTATTCCGTCGGAAAACCTATGGACATTTTGAAGGATTTAGGTATATAATAGCACCTATAATGAGAAACAACAAAAACGAGGAGAAAAGAAATGACAAAGATCAGAACAAGATTTGCACCGAGCCCTACAGGCAGAATGCACGTGGGTAACTTAAGAACAGCTCTTTATGCTTATTTGATCACAAAACATGAAGGCGGAGATTTCATCCTCCGTATTGAAGATACAGACCAGGAACGTTATGTTGAAGGAGCTGTAGATATCATCTACCGTACTCTCGAGAAAACAGGCCTTCTCCATGATGAGGGACCGGATAAGGACGGCGGATTTGGACCGTATGTACAGAGCGAGCGTCAGGCAACAGGAATGTATCTGAAATATGCGAAACAGCTGATCGAGCAGGGTGATGCATATTACTGCTTCTGCGGCAAGGAAGAGCTGGAGAGCATGAAGCGTACAGTTGCAGGCAAGGAGATCTCCATCTATGATAAGAGATGTCTCCACCTTTCCAAGGAAGAGGTTCAGCACCGTCTGGATGCAGGCGAGCCGCATGTTATCCGCTTCAATATGCCAACAGAAGGAACAACTACATTCCACGATGTAATTTACGGAGATATCACAGTTAACAATGAGGAGATGGAGGATCTGATCCTTATTAAATCTGACGGATATCCGACATATAACTTTGCCAACGTTATCGATGACCACCTTATGGGAATCACACACGTAGTAAGAGGTAATGAGTATCTTTCATCCTCTCCGAAATACAACCGTATTTATGAGGCATTTGGATGGGAGATCCCGACATACGTTCACTGTCCGCTGATCACAGATGAGACACATCAGAAGCTTTCCAAGAGATGCGGTCATTCTTCCTATGAGGATCTGATCGACCAGGGATTTGTTACAGAGGCGGTGATCAATTACGTTGCACTTCTTGGATGGAGTCCTGCAGATAACCGTGAGATCTTTACACTTCCGGAGCTTGTGGAGGCATTTGATTACCATCATATCAATAAATCACCTGCAGTCTTCGATATCGCCAAGCTGAAATGGATGAACGGTGAGTATATCAAGAAGATGGATCCGGAGGCATTTTATGAGAGAGCACTTCCGTATCTGAAGGAAGTTCTTAAGAAAGATTTCGACCTTAAGAAGATCGCAGGAATGGTTCAGACGAGAATCGAAGTATTCCCGGATATCCCGGAGCTTGTAGATTTCTTTGAGGCAGTTCCGGAGTACGACAGTGCAATGTACCGCCATAAGAAAATGAAAACAACAGAAGAGACCTCTCTTGCAGTTCTCAAGGAAGTACTTCCTGTACTTGAGGCTCAGGAGGATTACACCAATGATCCGCTGTTTGCTTCTTTAAGTGCATTTGTAAAAGAACATGGATATAAGAACGGTTATGTAATGTGGCCGCTTCGTACAGCAGTATCCGGCAAGCAGATGACACCGGCCGGTGCTACAGAGATCATGGAGATCATCGGCAAGGAAGAAACTCTGAAACGTATTCATGCAGCAATCGCTAAACTCGAGAACTGATCCGGTCATGAAACGAAATCCATCTCAAATAAGGGCGATCGCCCACCTGTCAGGACCTATGATGGTTCTGGCAGGCCCCGGTTCGGGGAAAACTTCCGTCATTGTAGAGAGAACAGCACATATGATCCAGGATGGGAAGATACCAGCTTCCTCTATTCTTGTTGTGACTTTTTCAAGGGCAGCGGCAGTAGAAATGAAAGAACGTTTCCTGAAATTCACCGGTGCCAGCCGGACTGCAGTCACATTTGGGACATTCCATGGAGTTTTTTATGGGATCCTGAAACAGGCATATGGTCTGGGTGGAGGGAATATCCTGTCTGAAGAGGAGAAATATGCCATTCTCCGGGAACTTGTGGTAAACTGCGCTTCTGAACAGTCCCAGGAAGGGGATTTTGTGGAGGATGTGGCCAAAGAGATCAGTGTTGTAAAAGGCGGCAGGATCGCTCTGGAACATTACTATTCCTCCTGCTGTCCGGATGAAGTGTTCCGTCAGATTTTTCAAGGATACCGTAAGGTTCTTAATGAGCGCAGAAAACTGGATTTTGACGATATGCTTTTAAGCTGCTATGAACTTTTAAGAAAAAGAAAAGATATCCTTGCAGCCTGGCAGAGAAAATTCCGCTATATTCTGGTGGATGAGTTTCAGGACATCAACCATCTTCAGTACGATATCGTGAAGATGTTGGCAGCACCGGAGAACAATCTATTTGTAGTGGGGGATGATGACCAGTCCATCTACCATTTTCGCGGTGCCCGGCCGGAGATCATGCTGAATTTTCCGGAAGATTTCAAGAATGCGGAAACTGTGCTTTTAAATATCAATTACCGGTGCAGCGGAAATATTTTAAATACAGCTATGAAGGTGATCGACAACAACGAGAACCGCTATGCAAAAAAACTTTCCACTCCCAATGAGCCGGGAGATCCTGTAAAAGTGATGGAATTTCCAAATCCCAGAGAAGAGTACATGGCAGTGGCCGGTGCGCTGAAGAAACGTATGGAAAACGGGAAGAATATTGAGGATACCGCTTTTCTTTTCCGTACCAATCAGGAAGCAGAGGGTCTTGTGGCAGCTTTGATGGAATACGGAGTTCCTTTTACCATGAAGGAGAAACTGCCCAATCTGTTCCGACACTGGATCTGTAAGAATATGATTGCCTATCTGAAAATGGCTCAGGGTGACAGAAGCAGAAGTACTTTTCTGGAGATCATGAACCGCCCTAACCGATACATAGCCAGAGATGCCCTTACAGAAAAAACAGTGGATTTCCGTGCTCTTGAGGAATTTTATAAAGATAAGGACTGGATGTGTGACCGGATCACAACTATGGAAACACACTTTCGTATCTTAAAGACCATGGCTCCTTATGCTGCAATTAATTTCATTCGGAATGGAATGGGATATGAAGAATACTTGCAGGAATACGCAAGGTATCGTAAAATAAAACCAGAAGAGCTCTGGGAAACCCTGAACCGGATCCATGAAAGTGCCAGAGGAATGAAATCCCTGGAAGAATGGCTGGCTTATATGGATGAATACACCAGGAAGCTTGAAGAACAGGCGAAGAAACAGGATGTGAAGAGAGAAGGTGCAGTGATCTCTACCCTCCATGCAGTAAAAGGCCTTGAATATGACAGGGTCTATATCCTGAATGTCAATGAGGGCAGCATGCCCTACCGGAAAGCGGTTCTGGAGGCACATCTTGAGGAAGAACGGAGGCTTTTCTACGTTGGGATGACACGGGCAAAAAAGAAGCTTTGTCTGTGTTATGTGAGGCAGCAGTATGAGAAGGAACGGGAGCCGTCCCGGTTCCTTGAGGAGGCCGGATTATGAATGGGATCATATATTATACAAAAATAAAAGATGAGTATTACAACAAGAACATGGAGCATATGATCGGAGAGAAGCTTCTGGAGATCGGACTTGAGAGAGAGTTTGGAAGGAAGCTTAAATACGAGCCGCGTTCAAAAGGAGAGCACGGGAAGCCTTTTTTTACTTTGCTTCCAAGAGTGCATTATAATATCTCCCATTCCGGAAGATATGTAATGTGCCTGTTTGCAGGAGAAGAAGTAGGCATTGACGTGCAGATCCACAAGAAAGTGAATTATGAGAGAGTTCTTGAACGGATGGTGCCGGCAGATATGGTACGGGAGATCCTGGAAGCCGATGATATGGAGAAAGCTTTTTTTGCCCAGTGGGTATTAAGAGAAGCTTATATCAAATGGACCGGTGAGGGTCTTTCCAGGGATTTAAGGACGATCCCAATGGACAAGGGAAATTATATGATGTTGGAGATGGAGCCTGGATACAGCGGAGCGATCTGGTCCAGAGATGAGCTGGAATTGCGCTTTGAATATGAAGACGTCATACTGAAATAGCGAATAGAGAAACAAAAGAAATGAACAATGAGATGAAACGCAGCTTCAGGATCTTCATATTGAAGATCCTGGCAGTTGTTTTTGTGCTGGCTATGTGTTATTTTTTATATGCGTTTGTCTACAGAGCCAGGACAGAACTGCCCACAAAGGCAGTGGTAACGAACAGAGCTTCTGCAGTGTATACACTGCGGGGACAGATGCAGATGCTTTCCCAGAAGGAAGCATTTTCCTATTTTGCCTTTGATGGGCGAGAAAAAGAGAAAGAATATGGAACTTATGCGATCCCGGGGCTGAAGAATACCAGAACGCTGCTTACAGAGAAAGGTGCCACACAGGCCATGTGTACCTCTATGACACCTCAGGGACTGGCTGTTACAGAAGATTATGTGATGGTCAGTGCGTACTGCAGCACGCTACAGCACAATTCGGTGATCTACGTGATCGACAAGGAAACGCATAATTTTATAAAAGAAGTGATACTGCCTGGACAGCCTCATGTAGGCGGCCTTGCCTATGACCCGGATCATAAGATCCTTTGGTATTCTTCCAACATCAATGGAATCGCACAGGCAGTCAGCATAAAGATGGATACAATAGAAGCCTACGATTACGATGAGAGCCATCTGCCTGTAGATACTTTGCAGGCAGTCAGCCTTTACGGAATCGTAAGAGATTCCTTTATGACCTTCTATGAGGGGTGTCTGTACGTAGGCTGTTTTGAAAAATATAACGAAAGTGTAATTGCACGATACGGAATTGACGCAGAAGGAAATCTGATCAATACAATGGATGAAGAACTGGGTATGAATTTTGAGATGGCAGTGCCGTTGGATTATTCCACCATATCGGAACAGGTTCAGGGAATTGCTTTTTATAATGATAAGCTTCTGATATCCCATTCTTTTGGCATCCTGCCATCCAGACTGGTGGTTTATGAGCAGTCGGATAAAAGACTGTATGTAAATGAGAATTCAGCAAGGACTTACCGTTTTCCGGAACGGCTGGAACAGATCGTAGTGGAAGGTGATAACCTTTACGTGATGTTTGAGTCCTGCGCCTATGCATACCGTGCGTCTTCCGTAAATATTGTAGATAGAGTACTGAAACTGAGCCTTCCCAAGATGGAAGCGTATGAAGAAGAAAGTGACAGCCTGTTTTCCCTGTCGGAATAAGGGAAAAACAAAAAATCATTACCTGAGACAAGGGGTACTAAATCAGGGTCGTCTGCAATATATTTAAGTGTAAGAGGTGAAAAAATGGAAGCAAACCAGATTCAGAACCTGTTTGCCAGTAATGTCCGTCAGCTTCTGGTGGATGCAGACCTTGATTATGATAAATTATATGAGATACGTCTTCGGGTGGGAAGGCCGTTGTTTCTGACTTATGACGGAGGGGAATGTTTTCTCAGACAGAAGGACACAGAACCTTATTTGGTGACAAGGGAAGACCTGAAGGAGACACTGGAATATGTCAGCGGATATTCTCTGTATGCCTATGAAGATGAGATCCGGCAGGGCTTTTTAAGCGTGCAGGGAGGACATCGCGTAGGAGTTACCGGAAAAGTGATCCTGGATGGAAACAGGATCAGGGGGATGAAATACATTTCCTGCATCAATGTGCGCCTTGCCCATGAGATTCAGGGCTGCGCGGAGAAAGTAATGCCTTATATCCAGACAAGAGAGCAGATCATGCACACATTGATCGTCTCACCGCCAAGATGCGGAAAGACTACCCTTCTTCGGGATATCATCCGGCAGATGAGCAACGGCTGGGGAAATATTTCCGGCGTTACAGTAGGCGTAGTGGACGAGCGCAGTGAGCTTGCAGGCTGCTATCAGGGGATTCCCCAGAATGATCTGGGAATGCGCACAGATATCCTGGACGGATGTCCGAAAGCGGAAGGCATGCAGATGCTGATCCGTTCCATGTCACCGGTGGTGGTGGCTGTAGATGAGCTTGGAAAAGAAGAAGATTTCAAAGCTGTGGAGTCTGTGATCCACTGTGGCTGCCGGCTGATCGCCACAGCCCATGGAGATTCCATGGAAGAGACTTTAAGCCAGCCGTTTTTCCGGAAACTGTGGGACGCGAGGGTTTTTCAGAGATATATTTTTCTGGGGAAACGTGACCGTGCAGGAGTTGTGGAAGGAATTTATGACGGGAACGGAAATTGCCTATGTACAGAATTGTAGGATGTCTGCTGATCGTAGCAGCAGGAACGGGCCTGGGATTTTCGGAAAGCCTGAGGTTTTCGGAGAGGATTGGCACACTGGAGATGCTTCTTCAGATGGTGATCTGCCTGAAAGGGGAGATCAGCAGTGGGAATGCCTCCCTGCCGGATGCTTTTTACGGCGCAGCCGGAAGAATGAATGGAAAATACAGAGAATTTCTTATAAATGCCGCAGACAGAATGAAAGCGGGAAACGGAGAAAAACTTTCACAGATATGCAGGGAATGCGGAGAAGCATCCCTGAAAAAAAGCTGCCTTACCCATGGGGAAAAGGACGCTTTTTTTTCTATCGGAAAATATCTGGGGTATCTGGACCGGGAGATGCAGATGCGGCAGCTTTCCCTGTATGAGAAAAACCTGGAAGGGGAGATCCGGGATCTGAAAAAGGAGGCTTCCGGAAAAAAGAAATTGTACCGGGGCTTAGGGGTTCTTGGCGGACTGCTTCTGGCGGTATTGTTTGTGTAGAGGGAGGGATCATTTGGAGGTCAGTATCATATTTAAGATCGGAGCAGTGGGGATCCTGGTCTCTGTTCTCTCCCAGATCCTGAAGCACAGCGGAAGGGAGGAGCAGGCTTTTCTGGTAAGTCTTTCAGGACTTTTGATCGTGCTGTTCTGGATCGTGCCGTATATTTATCAGCTTTTTGAAAATATTCAGAGGCTTTTTGTTCTGTAAAGGAGGGACGACCATGGATATTTTAAGGATCTCTGTTCTGGGAGTGGGAGGCGTGCTTCTAGGAATTTTTCTGAAAGACAGGGCACCGGAGTATGTGAGCATGATCACTATGGGAATTGGTCTTGTGATCCTGGGGCTTGCAGTGGGAAAGATCGGATATCTTTTTGATTCACTGAAAAGGCTTAGGGAAAACCTGCCGGTAGACGGAAGTTATATCACGACTCTTCTGAAAATGATCGGGATCACATATATCGGACAATTTTCGTCTGGAATATGCAAAGATGCCGGATACGCCTCCACAGGGGCGCAGATCGAACTGTTCTGCAGACTGTCTGTGATGGTTCTTAGTATGCCTGTTCTCCTGGCTTTGCTGGATACCATACAGGGCTTTCTTACATGAAGGCAGGAAAGAGTATGATCTGTGTCTGGGTGATCCTGTTTCTGTGGGTGATCAGTACGTGTGGAGAGTCTGCGCAGGCAGTCCAGGCAGAAACATTACCGGTAGCCGACACATCAGAAGCTGTTTCACCAGAGGATGCCAGTGCAGCAGAAATCCAGATCACCGATCAGCTGGAACTTACCGGGCTGCAGGATATGGTGGATGCTATGCTGGGCGAGAACAGTTTTTCCATTACTGATGCTTTTCACAGGCTGCTGTCAGGGGAGGACGTACTTTCAGAGGAGAGTGTGCGGGAATTTCTGCACAGTCTCTTTTTTTCTGGACTGGAACAGGAAAAAGGCCTTCTTGTGAAACTGCTCCTTCTTTTGCTGTTTGCAGCAGTTTTCTCCGGATTTGCAGGGGCATTTGACAATGGGCAGATTGGCGAGATCAGTTTTTATGTGGTGTATCTTATTACGTTCACCCTTCTGATGAACCGTTTTTCCAGTCAGAGTGAATCTCTGATGCAGGTACTTGGATGGATCACAGAGTTTATGAAAGAACTTTCGCCGGTGTATTTTATGGCTGTTGCAGCAGCTTCCGGTGCATCCACAGCAGCTGTTTTTTATCAGGGAGTACTGCTTCTGGTGTGGCTGATCCAGTGGCTTCTGGAGAGCATGCTGCTTCCCGGGGTCAGCCTCTACATCCTTTTGAAATTTGTGAATCATCTTTCAAGGGAAGAGATGCTGGGAAAAATGGCAGAGCTTATTGAGACGCTGATCTCCTGGGGACTTCGCACGCTGTTGGGAATGGTGGCAGGCCTGCAGATCGTGAGGGGACTGGTAACACCGGTGATGGATTCCCTGAAAAGAAGTGCCATCGGAAAAACAGCAGGAGCTCTTCCTGGTGTCGGAAACGCAGTTAATGCAGTGACAGAGCTGGTGCTTACTACAGCAGTTCTTGTGCGGAACAGTCTTGGCGTGGCTCTTCTTCTTGTGATCGTGGCTGTGGGAGCCGGGCCGGTGATCCGCTACGGACTTCTTTCTCTTATCTATCGTTTCCTTGCGGCAGTGGCGCAGCCGGTATCTGACAAAAGGCTGGTGGAGGCATTCAGTACGATGGGTGAAGGCTGTGCACTTCTCATGCGGATACTGTTTACTGCGGAAGTGCTTTGTATGCTGACGTTTCTGATCCTTATGGCAGGAGGGGGATGAAAATGCGGACAGAGATCTATCAGTGGATGAAAAATCTGGCTTTTTTTCACGTGCTGACAACAGCAGTTCTTCATATTCTGCCGGATAAAAGGTATGAGCAGTATATCCGGCTGTTTATGGGACTTCTTCTGGTACTTCTGATCTGTACACCTGTTTTTGCGCTTGTGGGAAAAAGCGGCGAGCTTTTGAACGGATTTCAGAAGTATTACGGGGAAGAGGAACAGGCAAGGAT
>CAVBVT010000026.1:0-27495 GCA_963598855.1 Eggerthellaceae bacterium | reverse complement strand
ATAGGGGTAGTTTGCGCTTTTTTAACTACCCGGAAGTTTTTGTTTCACAGTAAATTTTAAAATAATTGCTTCCTTGACATAAAAATAGCACCTGATCTTTGATATAATAAGTTCACCACAAACAAATACTCAAAGGAAAAGGTGCTGAACTTATGATATACCAAAATGTAAAAAATGAAAATACACAAAATCAATTTTCTAACGCTTTAAAAGAACTTCAGATTGGAAAATTATTACGAAACTCCAACATTACAAAATCCTGTGGTGTTTCTGCATATGAAGTATTTCAATTTTTACTATTGCTTGTGTTTCAGGGACGAAATCTCTTTCGCTTTCTGAACTCTAAACATAAAGATCAGGCCGTTTCAAAGAATACGTATTATCGTTTTCTTAACGAAACTTCCTATAACTGGAGCAGGTTTCTTCTGCTCCTTGCAGCTAAAGTTACTTCCAGATTTGATGCTCTTACCAGACCGGAACGGGTAAAGGTCCTGGTTCTGGATGATTCCGTAGTAAAGCGGAATCGAAGTAAATCTGTAGAACTGCTTGCACGTGTCTACGATCATGTAGAACATAAATTTCAGAAAGGATTTACTCTGCTTACATTGGGGTGGTCTGACGGTTACAGTTTTATCCCTGTTGGGTTTAATCTGCTTTCTTCTGCCAAAAAGAACAATCGTTACAATGAAGTATCTGAAAACATCGATCATCGTACAAACGGTTATAAGTTCCGCAAAGAAAGCATGATGAGTAAAACAGATGCCGCTGTTCTTCTTATCCAGAGAGCTTTACAGTCCGGTATAAAGGCTGATTATCTTCTCATGGATACCTGGTTCACAACGGAACCTATGATCCGCTCTGTTCTGGATACGGGGCTCGATGTGATCGGAATGGTAAAGCAGCTGAAACAGCGTTATACCTATAAGGGCAAAAAATATACACTTCACGAACTAAAAAGAATGGTCCGCTTTGAAGGTGCGAAAAATATTTTTGGCTCTTTAGTAGTCACCACCAAAACAGGAATCCCTGTTAAGATCGTTTTTGTACGAAACCGCAATAAAAAGAGCGAATGTCTGTATCTCTTAAGCACAGACGTTTCTTTAAGTGACGCTGAGATCGTACGAATTTATGGAAACAGATGGTCTATCGAATATTTTTTCAGATCATCAAAATCCTTTCTGAAGTTAGGCACTGAATTTCAGAGCCATAATTATGGTGCGATGGTATGCCATACGACCATTGTGTTTACAAGATATATCATTCTGGAATGGATCCGGAGGAACCAAAATGACCAGAAAACGTATGGCGAATTATTCTTCATGTTCTGTGATGATATCCAGGACATGGACTTAACCAGTGCACTGCAGAGCCTTATGGCTCTGTTTATGGAACACATTTTAACATTATCCGCTGATATTACATCCATTATAAAATGTAAAGTAAGTGAATGGATTGCATCTCAAGCCGCATTTATTCAGACTTTATTTCGAGATATCAGCTGGGAAAGTTGAGTCACTTATAAAAACAATGTACTCCCTTATATCACCCTCACAACGTTCAATTCCTCATCCGCGATCACAATATCTGCCCTCTTTCCAGGCACAAGTGATCCCACCTCATCATAAATCCCGATACTTTTAGCCGGATTTCTTGTGGCTGCAAAGATTGCCGCGTGTTCCGGCACGCCCATACTGATCACGCATTTCATACATTCATACAGATTGGTTGCAGAGCCTGCGATCGTGCCATCTTCCAGCACAGCTTTCCGGTCTTTCATAATAACCTTCTGGCCGCCCAGCTCATACTCACCGTTCTTCATACCGGTAGCCATCATGGAATCACTGATTAGTACAAGGCGTTCTTCCCCGAACATGCGAAATGTATTTCGCACCACTGACGGATGGATATGGATTCCATCTCCGATCATCTCTGCCATGCACTGCGGATCATCGGCCGCCGCGCAGATAACACCAGGAGCGCGGTGTCCCAGCGGATTCATGGCATTATAAAGATGGGTCACATGATGCGCCCCCTCCTGCATCGCCCTGGCTGCGCAGTCATAATCTGCCCCTGTATGTCCCACAGAGATCACCACGTCATCTTTAAATTCCCTGATAAAATCCTCTGCCCCCTCCATATTCGGAGCTACCGTAACAACCCGGATCTTATCTCCGGACACCCTCTGGCATTCTCTGAAGAACTCAATATCCGGCTTTCGGATATACTGCTCATCGTGGGCTCCTTTTTTTGCAGGGTCAAGAAAAGGCCCCTCCATATTTAACCCAGCGATCCGGGCACAGCTTTCATCCAGCTCTGCTTCCGCTGCAGACGCAAATATCTGGATCAGCTGATCCATAGGCAGAGTCATGGATGTAGGACAATAAGAAGTGATTCCCTGTGCTTTCTCATACTGGAGGATCTTTTTAAGTCCAGAAGCATCCGCATCAGAAAAGTCATGTCCGACTGCACCATGGCTGTGGATATCCACAAGCCCAGGTAATACTTTCATCCCGGAAGCATCCACTTCCTCTTTGTCAGAAACTTCTGCCTCACTGGAAACGATCCTGCCATTCTCTACATAGAGATCCATTTTCCGATAGCTTCCGTCCTCCTGAAAAACATTTCCATTTCTGATGATCATAATTCTTCCGTCCCCTCTCTGCCGTTCACTTATGCCCTGTATTTATAAAAGTCCTTTTTCTCTGATAATACTTAAAGCCTCTTCATCCGCTACCACAGTCAGATCCGGATGCAGCTGCAGGATAGACGCAGGCACATTCGGCGTGATCGGGCCATACAGAGAATTATACAGTGCTTCTGCCTTCCCCGCTCCTGCTGCAACAAGAAGAATTTTTTTTGCTGCCATAATGTTCTTAATTCCCATGGTATATGCCTGTTTCGGAACTTCGTCCATGCTTTCAAAAAATCTGGCGTTTGCCTTGATGGTGCTTTCTGTCAGATCCACACAGTGTGTTTCCTTCTCAAAAGCTTCTCCCGGCTCATTGAAACCGATATGTCCATTCCCTCCAATCCCCAGAAGCTGCATATCCACGCCGCCTGTCCTGCGGATAATCTCATTATACTGTGCACATGCCTTCTCACTGTCCTCTTCCAGTCCATCCGGCACAAAAGTCCTCTCTTTATCAATATTTACATGACAGTCCCAAAACTGCGTCCGGTTTCATGATGATCTGTGCGGACATGATATTTGCTGCTTTTCTGCTCACATCCTGATAGTCTTTTCCTGCGTAAATGGTCATAGTTTTATCCCCTGATATTTTTTCTGCTTCACCCAAATTTACTGCTCCAAACGGCCCCTCCGTTCTGCTGTATATTACATATTATACCACATCCCATGCTCCCTGTAACGCAAAAGCCGATGTTTTCCGCGCTGTATACCCTACAGTCCACAGAAAGCATCGGCTTTCAAAAATTCTTTATAATGTTTTTGAAAGGAACTCACGAAGTCGTTTGTTCTTTGGATTTGCGAAAAATTCCTTCGGGGAATTCTCTTCCTGGATCTTTCCTTCATCAATGAAAAGAACTCTTGTTGCTACCTCACGGGCAAATCCCATCTCATGTGTTACCACAACCATGGTCATGCCGGATTTTGCAAGTTCCTGCATCAGTTCCAGAACCTCGCCGACCATCTCAGGGTCAAGGGCGGATGTTGGCTCATCAAAAAGCATCACATCCGGATTCATGGCCAGGGATCTTGCAATGGCAATACGCTGTTTCTGACCACCGGAAAGCATGTCCGGATAGGAATCTGCCTTATCCGGAAGCCCGACACGCTTCAGAAGATCCAGAGCTGTTTTCTCTGCCTCTTCTTTGCTCATCAGGTTTAATGTTACCGGTGCAAGCATGATGTTCTCTTTCACCGTTTTATGAGGAAACAGATTGAACTGCTGGAACACCATTCCGATCTTCTGACGGTGGCGGTTGATATCCACCTGCGGATCTGTGATGTCTGTTCCTTCGAAGAGGATTTTTCCCCCGGTTGGCTCCTCAAGAAGATTCAGTGAACGGAGAAATGTAGATTTACCGCAGCCGGATGGTCCGATGATCGCCACAACCTCGCCACGGCGGATCTGTGTGGTGATACCGTTCAGCACCTGGTTGCTGCCATAGGCTTTCTGAAGGCCCTGCACATCAAGAAGTACTTCATTACTTACGCTCATTGGTTCTTAGCCTCCTCTCAAGTTTTCCTACAAGGTAGGTAAGGAAACAAACGATCACAAGATAGATCGCTGCTACTGCCAGCAGCGGGAAAAGCGCACTGTATGTCTGGCTTCGGATAATATCGCCGCCGCGGGTCAGATCCATAAGTCCAATGTAACCGCTGATAGAAGTCTCTTTCAGAAGTACGATCAGCTCATTTCCAAGTGCAGGAAGAATATTCTTGACTGCCTGCGGAAGAATGATCTTAGTCATAGTCTGTGTGTAATTAAGTCCCAGGCTTCGTCCTGCCTCAAACTGTCCCTGGTCAATGGACATAATACCGGAACGGACGATCTCAGCTACGTATGCAGCGGAGTTCATACCGAACGCGATAATCGCAACTACGATCTTGCCTGGATCTACAGTTGCAAAGATAACATAATAAACGATCAGCAGCTGTACCATGGTTGGTGTACCACGAATCACTGTCAGGTAAACTCTGCAGATCACATTGAGGATCTTGAGCTTGCCTGTCTTATCATGTGTGGAACGGACAATTGCAATGACAAATCCCAGAAAAATACCAAGCAGAACAGCAAAGAATGTGATGATGATGGTGTTTTTCAGACCGGATACAATGAACTGCCAGCGATTGTCGTCCAGAAAGTTAAACTGAAACTGTTCAATAAGACTCAAAATTTCCACCCTTTCCAAAACTACAGGTTCCGAACCCCGGAAGTGCACCCCGGAGATCCGGAACCTGAATTCAGTTCTTATAATTTTTTGTTACAAAAAACTACTTCTGTACAATGATAACCTGCTCTGCTGTTGTGTATGGATCTGTGAAATCAACACTCTTCTTACGGTCTTCTGTTACAGTCATTCCTGCTGCACCGAAGTCAGCTTTTCCGGATTTAACTGCATTTACGATGGCATCAAACTCCATATCCTCGATCTTCAGCTCATATCCAAGTTTATCGCAGATAGCCTGGGCGATATCAGCATCAATACCTACGATCTTGTCTCCGTCATAGTATTCGTATGGCTGGAATGTTGCGTTGGTTGCCATTGTAAGAGTTCCCTTGGAGTGATCTGCATCCTTCGGAGACTCATATGGTGTCTTACCAGCGTCATCACCGATATAGTTATCTCTGATGGAATCCAGTGTTCCCTCATCCTTCAGCTCTTTCAGTGCTTCATTGAACTCTTTCGTCAGGTCTGCATTGTCTTTGGAAAGGCAGATTGCATACTCCTCTTTGTCAAAAACGTCCTCAATGATATCAAGGTCATCGTTTTTCTCAACGAATTTCTTAGCTGGCTCGCTGTCGATCACTACACAGTCAACTTTGCCCTGTTTCAGAGCGAGAACTGCATCGTTTCCTTTATTATATCTCTCTACTGTTGCATCCTTGATGTCTGTTGCAAGTGTATCACCTGTTGTTCCAAGCTGAACACCGATCTTCTTGCCTTCCAGATCGTCTGCGCTCTTGATCTCATCTGCTGCGAATACAGCGGATGTCATGGATACTGTCATAGCTGCTGCAAGTGCAAGTGCTATAAATTTTCTCTTCATTTCCTTATTCCTCCTGAGTTCTCTTGTACATCGCGAAAGGGGCTGCTTTTCTTAAAAACTGCAGCAGCACATTTCGCGATGTACAGCATAATTATGCATCTCCGTGCATATTGCTTTGTTTTATGATACCATGTTTTCAATAAAATGCAAGCACAGAAAATCTATAACCTGAAAATTTTATTTCCAATCTATGGTAAAATTCACTTTTCGATAACAATTATCCAATATACTATAATACGGAATGAAGAAACTGAATCACTGTTCACAAATAGTAGTTTGTACGGTGTTTTTTGCAGGAAAGTCTTGTATTCCTGCGTAAAAACCCCGTATAATAGTCAGGAATAAGGAGGTTATTATTATGAAATTCACGAAAATGCATGGTATTGGAAATGATTATGTATATGTAAACTGTTTTGAGGAGACGGTCAAAGATCCGTCAGCTGTAGCGAAATTCGTCAGCGACCGTCACTTCGGTATTGGTTCCGACGGTCTGATCCTGATCCGCCCGTCTGAGATTGCAGACTGTGAGATGGATATGTACAACCTGGACGGTTCCCAGGGTGCCATGTGCGGAAATGGTATCCGCTGCGTTGCCAAATATGTTTATGACCACGGTATCGTAGACAAGACTTCTTTAAGCATTGCCACAAAGAGCGGCATTAAATATGTAGATCTCACTGTCCGCGATGGCAAGGCTTCCATGGTAAAAGTCAACATGGGCTCTCCGATCCTCACTGCAAAAGAGATCCCGGTCGTTGCTGAGACTGAACAGGTGATCAATGCGCCTTTTACAGTCGATGGAAAAGAATACCGCATGACTGCTGTTTCCATGGGTAATCCTCATGCGATCATTTATGTAGATGATGTAGACAGCCTTGATCTGGAAAAAATCGGCCCGTCTTTTGAGAATCATGTATGCTTCCCTGACAGGGTCAACACGGAATTTGTCCAGCTGATCGACCGCAATACTGTGAAGATGCGTGTCTGGGAGCGTGGCTCCGGTGAGACACTGGCCTGCGGTACAGGTGCCTGCGCAGTAGCTGTTTCCTCCATCCTCAATGACAAAGTGGACGGCACAAAACCGGTAACTGTGCAGCTTCTTGGCGGTAACTTAAGCATTTCCTGGGAAAGAGACGAAAACCTCGTATACATGACCGGCCCGGCAACAACTGTGTTTGACGGAGAGATCGATCTTGCTTTTCTTGGCGAGTGATAAAAACTTAATACAAAACATATATTCGCATTTTTTCTTAGACAAATACCAGCACCCGCTCCACAATAAACACTGCCGCGCATGCCAGCAGTGCCACTGTGATCAGGCTCTTTTCCTTATATGCTGCGATGAGGGCTACGAAGAAGCCTGCTGCTCCGGAGATGATGCTGTCTGTGGCTTTGAGAATGGCCGGGAAGGTCATTGCTGCCAGACAGGCGTACGGTACATAATATAAAAAAGATTTGATAAACGGGCTGTGGATCTCATTTTTTGCAAGAGCGAGGGGAAGCATACGGATAAGATATGTCACCACCGCCATTACAAGGATATAAAGATATACATTATGACTCATGAGCTGTGTCCTCCTTCTCTTCCACCGGGCAGAAATAAGCTGCCAGACCTGCAACCAGCAGTGTTGTGATAATGATCATAAATCCGGAAGATACCTGCTTCAGCACAGGAATCACCGCAAAAATGGTGCTGACCGCCATGGAAGCCACAACAACTCCAAGAACAGGCCTGCTCTTCTTGGACGGCGGAATGATGATCGCCAGGAACATTCCGTAAATAGCCACGCTCAATGCACTAAGCATAAAATCCGGAAGAAGGCTTCCTGAGATACCCCCTACCAGCGTTCCCAAAGTCCAGCCCGGGATCGCTACGCACATAGCTCCATAATTATAAAATACGCTGACTTTTCCCTCCTGGGCTGCGCTGATCCCGAAGATCTCATCTGTGATACCAAAAGCAGCGATGTACTTAAGGATTCCCGACTCCTCACGCCGGAATTTCTGCGACAGGGAAAAAGACATCAGACAGTAGCGCAGGTTGATCACCAGCTGGGTCATAGCCATCTCCCACATGGAACCCCCTGCAAAAATAATATCCAGTCCTGCAAACTGGCCAGCTGATGTCAGGTTGGTCAGTGAGATCAGGACTGCCTGCCAGATACTTAAGCCTCCGGCAACGGCCATCATGCCAAAGGTGAACGACACTGCAAAATATCCCAGTCCTATGGGAATGCCATCTTTCATACCTTTTCTGAAACTTTCTCTTTTCATCGATTTCCTCCATTGTATGTACGTTAGCCAGGCAGATGAGATCATCCGCGTTTACGGGCTTGCACACCAAAATCCTGTGCAGTCATGAACCTTGAACCTGGTTGCACACGTAAATAAGAGCGTGCCTGGAAACTTTTCTTCTGCTTCCTGACACGCTCTTTTATTGTAGCATTGCCATATCAAAACTTCAATCCTTCACAGCAAACACACTGCGCTTTTTCTTTGGTTTTATGCTTTTTCTACTATTTTATAGTAGAATCTGGCTGTCATGGAGTAGATCAGTCCATAGACCAGCGCAAAGGCCAGAACAGTTCCTGCCGTGCACCCTACATACAGTTTTGTGTTAGTCATGTCCTTACTGCTTCCGCTGATATCAATACCGAGATGAACCGTGAGATCTTTTCCCGCAAATTCCTGCAGTACATTGAAAAAATCCTCAGCCAGAAAAACTTCATATCCTCAGGAACTGAGATATTTTTTCAGAAGATTTGCGATTGTTTCATCATCTTCTACAATAAGAATACGATACTTCATTCCTGAATGTCCTTCTTTTTTATTTCTCTTCTTCTACTCCGTCCGGGTTTACAAGGCGGTTGAGAACTTTGAAGCCGTTATTGCGGAGTACGCTCTCTGCAACAAGAAGGTCTTCACAGTGCATGATCGCTACCGGGACTTTCAGGCCTCTGTGGAAGAATGTGTAAATGTAATGAAGGTTTACGTTGCTGTCGCCCATAACGCTTAAAAGTTTGTCCAGGCCGCCGATCTCGTCCTGAAGGTCTACGAGGATCGCCTGTGTGATACGGGTCATGTAGCCGTTCTCAGCCATGATCTTGTCTGCTTTTTCCGGATCGTCGCATACCATACGGAAGTTGGCGAATTCCGGTGCATCGAAGCAGCCGAAACCGTAGATGTCGATCTGATTCTCCGCAAGGATCTTAGTTACTTTCTGGAGACTTCCAGGGGTGTTTTCTACGAATACGATGTTCTGTTTTACCATGATATATTCCTCTTTTCTTTCGATATAATTTTCTTTCCCAAGGATGGAGACCTTCCCAGGCGAGGGGCTTCTCAGCGGATGATTCCTTTCCCAGGTGGAGCTTTCCTGCGGATAGTTCCTTTCCCAGGTGAGGGATTCTCTGCGGATGATCTCTTTCCTGATGGAGTTTTCCTTTCCTGGATGGAGACTTCTCTCCAGTCGGTAGGTGCGAGGAGGGGAGCACTCGGAGTTGCGAAGCCCGCTTTCCCCCTCGCACCTTCCGCGGGAAATGATTCCCGGGTATCCCTCTGCTGTACACAGCAATTACGTATTACATCCGCACGTTAAAGCGTAACACTTTCAATCATTAAATCCAACTATTAGTATACCATTTCACCCAAAAAAGTCAATCACAAATCAAAGAAACCCTTTAAACCGTATGCTTTCAAAAACATGCAAAAAACCGGACACACATCCCTCGACATGTGCCCAGTCTTTGATTTCATATATGCAATACAATCAGAAAACTTATCATTTCATTTGAAACAAAACAAGTCTCCGCTAATCCAAGAACTCACGTCAATGAACCAATCAACTGCAGTTGCCTATGAAGACCTCAGTCAAGTTCTTCATCCACATACTTCTGTATATTAGAAGCATTCACATACTTCTTAACCTGCGCTCCGTCAGTGATCACCAGGGTTGGTGCCTGGCGGATTCCATACTGTTTGACCAGATCCGGGTTCTGCTCTGCGTCGATGATCTCCAGTTCTTCGCCTTCCAGCATCTTCTTTGCCATACGGCAGTTCGGGCAGGTGCTTGTTGTAAACAGGTACTTATGAGATGCAACCGGCTGGATCTCGACCTCATCACCTTTCATGGTCATCACACTGGTGTGAACCTTCTTAAGCTGGGAATGGGTAATATCATAGAGCGTACGGTTCTTATACTCCTGTGTCTTTCCATCATTCCAGTTCTGTACAGGGCGGTAATATCCTGTGATACGGCTGTAGACCTCAGCCTTCTTGCCGCATTTCGGACAGGTGAAATGCTCACCGCTGATATAGCCATGCTCCTGACATACGGAATATGTCGGAGAAATGGTGTAATACGGCAGGCGATAGTTCTCCGCGATCTTACGTACAAGAGAAGCTGCTGCTTTCCAGTCCGGAAGCTTCTCGCCAAGGAACGCATGGAATACAGTTCCTGATGTATACAATGTCTGCAGGTCGTCCTGGATATCCAGTGCATCAAAAATATCTGCGGTGTAATCAACCGGCAGGTGGGAGCTGTTTGTATAGTACGGTGTGTCGCCTTCTTTTCCAGCTGTCAGAATGTCCGGATAACGCTTTCTGTCGTGCTTTGCAAGACGGTAGGCAGTAGACTCTGCAGGTGTTGCCTCCAGGTTGAAAAGTTCTCCCGGATACTGCTCCTGGTAATCAGAAAGACGGCTTCTCATATGCTCCAGAACTTCTTTGGTAAACTTCTGGGTTGCTGGATCTGTCATATCTTTCTTAAGCCAGCATGCGTTCAGACCAGCTTCATTCATTCCCACAAGACCGATGGTTGAAAAATGATTCTCAAAGCTTCCAAGATATCTCTTGGTATACGGATACAGTCCCTCGTCAAGAAGCTTGCTGATCACATCTCTCTTAATATGAAGAGATCTTGCGGAAATATCCATCATGCGGTCCAGACGTCGGTAAAACTCCTGAGGACTTTTTGACAGATAAGCGATACGCGGCATATTGATAGTAACAACACCCACAGAACCTGTACTCTCACCGGAACCGAAGAAACCGCCGCTCTTTTTGCGAAGCTCACGGAGATCCAGGCGGAGACGGCAGCACATGCTGCGGATGTCGCTTGGCTTCATATCGCTGTTGATATAGTTGGAAAAATACGGAGTACCGTACTTGGATGTCATCTCAAAAAGAAGACGGTTATTCTCAGTATCGGACCAGTCAAACTCCTTGGTGATAGAATAAGTCGGGATCGGATACTGAAATCCGCGGCCGTTGGCATCTCCCTCGATCATGGTCTCGATAAATGCCTTGTTGACCATATCCATCTCTTTCTTACAGTCTTTATACTTGAAGTCCATATCCTTGCCGCCTACGATAGCAGGAAGCTCTGCAAGGTCATCCGGAACTGTCCAGTCCAGTGTAATGTTGGAGAACGGTGCCTGTGTTCCCCAGCGGCTCGGTGTATTTACTCCGTAAACAAAAGCCTCGATACATTTCTTAACTTCCGGATAGGAAAGATTGTCCACCTTTACAAAAGGAGCCAGATACGTATCAAAGGATGAAAATGCCTGTGCACCGGCCCACTCATTCTGCATGATCCCCAGGAAATTCACCATCTGGTTGCAGAGTACGCTTAAATGCTTCGCAGGTGCGGAAGTGATCTTGCCCTCGATCCCGCCAAGTCCCTCACGGATCAGCTGCTTCAGTGACCATCCGGCACAGTAGCCTGTAAGCATGGAAAGGTCGTGGATATGGATATCTGCATTCCTGTGTGCCTCTGCGATCTCATTATCATAGATCTCAGACAGCCAGTAATTGGCAGTTACTGCACCGGAGTTGCTTAAGATCAGTCCTCCTACGGAATAGGTGACAGTTGAGTTCTCTTTTACACGCCAGTCCTCAACCTTCACATAGCTGTTTACGATCTCTTTATAGTCAAGGATGGTAGATTTCATATTGCGGATCTTCTCACGCTGTTTGCGATACAGGATATAAGCCTTGGCAACATCAGAATATCCAGCCTGGATCAACACATTCTCCACGCTGTCCTGAATATCCTCTACTGAGATTCGATTGTTCTCGATCTTATTCTGAAAATCAGCAGTAACGCGAAGTCCCAGAAGATCAATCATATCCGGGCTGTAATTCTTGCCCTTCGCATCGAATGCCTTGTCAATGGCTGCGGTGATCTTCCCCATTTTAAATTCGTCCAGTTCGCCGTCTCTTTTTACTACCTGAAACATAAAAAATGCCTCCCTCACACATGTATATATAAAGTGTTTTTGATCACTGATCAGACCTCATCCAGTGACGTTTTCCCAAAAACGCTGTAGGCTTATTGTATCAGACCGGCACCTTTGCGTCAACACAAAAAGCACCATATATAGTGTCCATTTTGTTCACGGTACTATATATGGTACTGAGTTAATTATTCAGCAGGTAATATTCCGCGAGGTGTTTTGGCATGGAAATGCCAAAATCCCGAGACATACAAGCCAAAATGCCATCACCGAAGGTGATTTGGAATGCATTTTGGCACGTAACTGCGAAGGTACTGAACAGTTACGTACTGGGTTTGATTTTTAACATTATGTGACTTTCGGGTAGATTTCCCGCGGAACCCTTGCTTTTACAGCGATTCCGCCCTCTGTATACTCCTCGGAAAGAAGCTGTCCGTACTCACGGATCAGCTGGATCTGACCTGCTTCTGAATATGGAAAAAGCCGCTCCATATAGATCTGTCCCTCTGCCAGGATCTCAGAAAAAAGTTCCTTAAATTCTCCAAGTCCCTCTCCTGTTCTTGCAGAGATCTTCAATGTATGATCTGCACGAAGATCCCGAAAACTCTCCCCGGCAACTCTGTCCTGCTTATTAAAAAGCGTGATCGTTTTTTTGCCCAATGCACCAAGTTCCTTCAGAGTCTCATATACAATGTGCATCTGCATCTCAGCCTGGGGATTGGATGCGTCCACCACGTGGATGATATAATCTGCGTACTTGGCTTCCTCCAGCGTACTCTTAAAAGCCTCAACCAGATTATGGGGCAGCTTGCGGATAAATCCTACGGTATCTGTAAGAAGCAGCTGCTGTCCGTCATCCAGGGTCAGAAGACGTGTGGTAGGATCAAGCGTTGCAAAAAGCTTGTCCTCAGAAAGCACGGATGCTCCTGTCAGCGTATTCAGAAGTGTGGATTTTCCTGCGTTGGTATATCCCACAATGGCAGCTGTCTTAAGATTGCCCACTGCTCTTCTGGAACGGATCAGCTCTCTATGCTTCTCTACCTGGGAAAGCTCCTGCTTTAATGCTGAGATCCTGTTTCGGATCAGACGTCTGTCTGTCTCCAGCTTCTTCTCACCAGGACCTCTTGTTCCGATTCCGCCTCCAAGACGGGAAAGAGAAGAACGAAGTCCTACCAGCCTTGCAGAACGGTAACGGAGCTGTGCCAGTTCAACCTGGATCTTACCTTCACTTGTCACTGCACGCTTCGCAAAAATATCAAGGATCAGCAAAGTTCTATCCATGACCTTGCATTCCAGCTCACGTTCCAGATTGTTCATCTGTGCAGGAGAAAGCTCATCATCACAGATCACACCATTGGCATTTAACGCATAGAGAAGGCCTTTTACCTCCTCGATCTTACCTTTGCCGATATAAGTTCCCGGATGGACAGCCTCACGGTTCTGGATGATCCTGCCTGCCACTGCTGCTCCGGCCGTAGCTGCAAGCTCTCCAAGCTCATCCAGGGATTCCTCCATATCATCACCAAGATTTGCCTGCACGCCGATCAGGATCACCCGATCCTGTATCTCGTCAAAATATTCCATATCAGCCCTCCGAAGATGTTCTGGTCTTAAGAAAAGCCAGCTCTTTTTTTGCTGCGGAATCTTCCGGGAACATATCAATATATTCCTGAGTCTTGGTCAATGCGGTAGCAAAATCCAGCTTCTTCTCATAAGCTACGATCTCATTGAACAAAAGACTCTGCATCTCATCGGTTGTAGCTGTCGGCAGACCTTTAGTGATATTATCGAGGGCAGAATCATAATCTCCGTTCTTGATATCGCACAGTGCAAGCCCATTATAACCCTTTGCAGAATCACCTACAGCAGAAATATACTGTGTATACATAGCTTTTGCATTATCTACATCATCCTGGGCCAGATATACCATTCCCATCAGAAGAAGTGCCTCTGTGTTATCCTTCTTGGATGCTTCCAGAAGTTCTTTTTTTGCATTGCTGTAGTCTTCCATATAGTAGTAAACGCGGCCTCTGTCACAGTGATCCTGGGCATCCTTTGCCTCAGAGGAAAGTGCAGCTTCCAGATATCTGGTCCCGTCTGCTTCCATATCCTTGTCAAGATATGCCTCATAGATCTGGATGGCCATGTCATAAGTGGAATCCTCTCCATAGGCCTGCTTGAAGTTAGATGCAGCTTCCTCGTAGGAATCCATGGCAAGAGCAACTTTTCCAGTGAGAAAATAACTGCTGGCATCCATGTCAAAATCTTCTCCAAGAGTCTGGCAGTCTGCCATTGCATCCTCATACTTGCCTGATTTCAGCTCTGCTGTAGCCCGGTAGGAAAGAATATCCTTCCGGAGACTTTTGCTCACCTTGTCACAGTTCAGTGCCTCTGTGAAACTGGAAATCGCGTCATCATACTTGCCAAGGCGGAGACTTGCAATACCTGCACCGCGGTAAGACTGTGCCAGTTTTACCCCGTTCTGGATGGAAGTCTGGTATTCTTCCAGCGCATATTTATAACTGCCCTGGGAAAGATCCTTACCTGCCTGCTCATATGTTTTTGTTTTTTCGCTGCCGCAGCCGCCCAGGAGAAGGGCTCCTGTCATGGCTGCGAGAATCAATACTGTCTTTGTATTTTTCATGAAGTTCCTTATTCTACAACAAGCCCTTCGGCTTCCATTACATCAACAACACTGTCTACATATTTATGGCAGAGCTCATCTGTTCCTGCTTCTACCATTACACGGATCAGCGGCTCTGTACCGCTCTCACGTACCAGGATACGTCCGTCATTTCCAAGTGCTTCTGCTGCAGCCTCGATGGCAGCTTTCACCTTCTCGTTGTCCAGTGCTGTCTTCTTGTCAGAAACACGTACATTGCGGAGAAGCTGCGGATAAACCTTCATTTCCTTTGCAAGATCGCAGAGTGTGGCTTTCTTATCTACACATGCCTCCATGACCATAAGAGAAGTAAGGATTCCGTCACCTGTAGCAGAATAACGGCTGAAAATAATATGTCCGGACTGCTCGCCGCCGATACTGTAATTATTTTCCATCATATTCTCAGCAACATATTTGTCGCCAACTGCTGTCTGCTCGTAGTCGATGCCCTCACGCTCCAGAGATTTGTAAAGACCAAGGTTTGACATAACTGTTGTAACAACTGTATTGCCGTTGAGCTGTCCTTTTTCTCTGAGATACTTACCGCATACGTACATGATCTTGTCGCCGTCGATGATATTTCCGCGGTGATCCACTGCGATACATCTGTCTGCATCACCATCGTATGCAAAACCAATGTCCAGTCCTTTATCGATCACATACTGTCTCAGAACTTCAATATGTGTGGACCCGCATCCACGGTTGATATTAGTTCCGTTCGGCTCATTGTTGATCACATAAGTTTTTGCACGGAGTGCATCAAAAACACTCTTGGCGATGGCTGAAGAACTTCCGTTGGAGCAGTCTAAGCCTACCTTGATGTTCTTGAAATCGTGGCATGGGATGGAAATCAGATGTCCGATATAACGGTTTCTTCCGGATGCAAAATCAACGGTACAGCCGATATCCTCGCCTGTTGCCAGAGGAAGCTCCTCGATCTCGCCGTCAAGATATGCCTCAATACGTTCCTCGATCTCTGCTGAGATCTTCTGACCATTCTCATTAAGAACCTTGATTCCATTGTCAGTAAACGGATTATGGCTTGCGGAGATCATGATACCGCAATCAAAATCCTCTGTACGTACTACATAAGATACACTTGGTGTAGTTGTCACGTGAAGCAGATACGCATCTGCTCCAGAAGCAGTCAGTCCTGCTGCCAGTGCATACTCAAACATATAGCTGCTTCTTCTTGTATCCTTGCCGATCACGATCTTAGCCTTATGATCTCTTCCATAATACCATCCAAGGTAACGGCCTACGCGAAATGCGTGATCTGCTGTAAGTTTTACATTTGCTTCACCACGAAAACCATCTGTCCCAAAATATTTGCCCATAATGTTCTCCTTTATTACTGATACAGTCCTTCCGGATAAACGCCCTCATCTGTCAGTTTCTTGAATGCTGCCTGTACAGATGCTTTATCTTCCTGATATGTTACACCGAACCACTCATCCTTTGTCTCAAGAACGTCTACGGCTGCTTTACCGGAGTGGATCAGTTGGTCGATCAGCTCCGGAAGAAGGTACTCTTTCTTGATATCGCCCTCTTTAATTCCGCCAAGGAACTCTACGAAGCCTTTCTCAAGGATCTCCATAAATTCCGGTGTCAGTCCCCACATGTTCATAGAAACAAGGCTCTTAACATCCAGTGTTTCTGCTGTACCGTCGTCATTTCTTGCCTCAGCACCGTCAGCTGTCTTGAAGATGTTGTGTGTCTCTGTTACGCCGACGAGCTTGCCGTCTTCAATGTGGCACACACCTCTTGTAACGCTTCCGTTGTCGCTTAATGTATTTCCAAGACGGAAACCTGCCATACAGATGTGCATCGGGCCATCCTGCGGATGATCCTGTACAAGGTAGTCATGTACTTTAACATATGCTTCTTTTCCATAATAGTCATCTGCATTGATTACAGCGAATGGCTCGGAAAGGACTTTCTTTGCTGCCAGTACAGCGTGTCCTGTTCCCCATGGTTTGGTACGGTCTGCCGGTTTCTTAAAATCTCCTGGAAGATCGTCGATCTCCTGGAATGCGTAAGCAACTTCTGTGATCTTCTCGATACGGTCGCCAATGACTCTGCGGAATTCATCCTCAATATCTTTACGGATGATAAATACCACTTTGTTGAATCCTGCTTCCAGCGCATCATGGATGGAATAGTCCATAATGATCTCGCCCTTCGGTCCTACCGGTGCAAGCTGCTTGATACCTTTTCCAAAACGGCTTCCGATTCCGGCTGCCATGATTACCAGTGCTGTCTTCTTCATATTACGTTTCCTCCTGAATTATTATAATTTATACATTTTTTTATCTGTAATTGTTACTGTTCACTCTGCAATCTAAAAATTTACTCCTGCTCATTGAGCTTGGTCAGCTTTACGGCCTGGTCTGCTGCGATCAGGCTGTCAATTACCTCATCCAGATCTCCGTTTAAGATGTTCTCAAGACGATGAAGAGTAAGCTTGATCCTGTGGTCTGTCACACGTCCCTGCGGGAAGTTGTAGGTACGGATCTTCTCGGAACGGTCACCTGTACCGATCTGGCTTCTTCTTGCCTCAGCCTCTGCATCATGCTGCTTGGCAAGTTCCATCTCATACAGACGGGAACGAAGTACACGAAGTGCCTTGTCCTTGTTCTTAAGCTGGGATTTCTCATCCTGGCAGGAAATTACGATTCCTGTAGGAATATGGGTAAGACGTACAGCGGAGTCTGTTGTGTTGACACACTGACCGCCGTTTCCGGATGCACGGAATACATCGAACTTACACTCATTGAGATCCAGATGGAAATCAATCTCCTCTGCCTCAGGCATGATCGCTACTGTACAGGTGGAAGTATGGATCCTTCCGCCGGACTCAGTCTCAGGCACACGCTGTACACGGTGTACACCACTCTCGTACTTCAATCTGGAATAAGCGCCTTCACCTTTGATCATGAAGGTAACTTCCTTGAAACCGCCGATCCCGTTCTCATTGAGACTTAACATCTCTGTCTTCCAGCGGCGGGACTCTGCATATTTCACATACATACGGTAGATCTCAGCTGCAAAAAGTGCTGCCTCATCACCGCCTGCGCCTCCGCGGATCTCAACAATAACGTTCTTACTGTCGTTAGGGTCTTTCGGAAGAAGAAGGATCTTCAGCTCATGCTCCAGCTCCTCCACTCTCTTCTTCGCGTCAGAAAGCTCTTCTTTCAGCATCTCACGCATCTCCTCGTCCTTCTCGCTCTCCAGCATGGAAAGACTGTCCTCGATAGTCTCTTTATTCTTCTTGTATTCTTTATATGCGTCTACGATTGGCTGCAGGTCGCTCTGCTCTTTCATAAGCTTCTGGAAATGCGCAGGATCATCGGTTACTCCCGGCTCTCCAAGCTCATTGAGAAGCTCCTCAAAGCGTACCAGCAGATCATCCAGTTTATCAAACATGTATTTCCTCCTGTTTCTGATACCTGTGAATCACAATTTTTATTTTTACAGCGACTTCTGCCCCAGCACTACACGGTCAAGTCCCGGCAGGTCTTTTACCACCTGAACCTGTTCAAAACCAGCTGTTTTCATCATTTCAGTGACTGCCGCCCCCTGGGTGCAGCCGATCTCGTACAGAAGCCATCCGCCCGGACGCAGGTATTTCCCCGCCTCTGCAGTAATGCTCCTGTAAAAATAAAGCCCGTCCTCCCTGCCGTCAAGTGCCCCTCTCGGGTCATGCAGGCGAACCTCTTCCATCAGTGTCTCAATCTCTTCGGTTGCGATATAAGGCGGGTTTGAAATAAGGATATCATATTTTCCGCCCTCTTTTCCACCTTTTTTGCAAAAATACGGTGCTGAAAATGTATCACTTTCCACAAATTCTGCCCGTTTCTCCACACCCAGGTCCTTCGCATTCTTTTTTGCCACAGCAAGAGCTTCCGGTGAGATGTCTGCACCGGCACCTTTTGCATCTTCTCTTTCCAGAAGAAGGCTTATGAGAATGCAGCCGGAACCTGTGCACATATCCAGGATCTCCGGTTCTTTCATGCCGTTCATGCATTTCAGTGCTTCTTCCACAAGCGTCTCTGTATCTTGTCTGGGGATCAGCACATTCTGGTTTACATAAAATTCATAACCCATAAAAAAAGCCTGATGAGTCAGCTGCTGTACAGGAATATGGCCTGCACGCCTGCCGATCAGCTTAAGATACTCTGCTGCGGTCTCATCAGACACCGGTTCATCTCCATGTGCAAAATAGTATGCCCGATTTATTCCGGTCTTAAATTCCAGAAGGAGCCAGGCATCCAGCCCGGCTTCTTCCAGTCCATTTTCTTTTAGTATGTTCGTTCCTTTTTTCAGAAGGGACTCAAGATTCTGCATTTTCTGTCTCCTCTGTCTCATAGGGGATATCCAGGTCGAATTCCTCTTTCAGATAGGCTCTCCAGTCAAAAACTGCCTCAACAGCTTTGATGGCTACTTCTGCCATATCTGCTGTCGGCTCTTTGGTTGTAAATTTCTGCATGGCAAGACCTGGCTTGCTCATGATATCTGCAAACTTGCTGTCTGTTCTTCCTGCCCACTGGATGATCTCAAAAGAGATTCCCGCAACTACCGGAACCATAAGAAGTCTTCCGAACAGTCTTACCCAGTAAACCGGAACCAGCACAAACACGAAATGCAGTACAATACTTACCAGCATGACCAGGAACAGAAAGCTTGTTCCGCAGCGTTTATGGAGTCTGGAACTCTTCAGCACATTCTCAACAGTCAGCGGAAGTCCGTGTTCCACACAGTTGATACACTTGTGCTCTGCCCCATGATACATAAATGTTCTCTGGATATCCTTCATCCTGGAGATCAGGAACATATATCCCATAAACAGTGCCAGCTTCACAAAAGCCTCCACAACTGTGACCAGAAACTCTGACGCTCCTATCTTGCGGATCAGACTTGCCAGTATGTAAGGCAGGAACATAAAAGCTGCCACAGACACAACCATGGAAACAGCTACTGTCACATAAAGCAGCCACTTAAACTGCTTATCTTCCTTGGCCTTCTTCGCGGAACGCTCCTCTTCGGTAAGCTGCTCATTCTTCTTCGCAGCTTCTTCATCTTCCTCGTCTCCTGCGATCTCTGCAGAATACATCAGGCATTTCGTTCCAACCACAAGAGAATCCACAAAACTTACCACACCACGGATGATGGGCTTCTTCAGAAATGAATGATTCCCAAAGGTGCATTTATAATCTTCTACTTTCAGCTCGATCTCCTGATCCGGACGGCGTACTGCAATAGAATATTTGTCCTTGTGGCGCATCATGATGCCTTCCATGACTGCCTGGCCGCCAATGTTCGATGATTTCATTCATTCTCTCCTGTACAGCCTGAAAATGAAAAATATTTTCAGTTAAAGAAAGGTTGAGATTTCCCAACCTCAACCTTCTCATTTCCTGTATTCGTAATAATTACTTATTCAGGCCGTATTTCCTATTGAACTTATCGATACGTCCACGAGCCTGTGTAGCCTTCTGCTGTCCTGTGTAGAACGGATGGCATTTAGAACAGATCTCAACATGGATGTCCTCTTTAGTGGAACCTGTTACGAAAGTGTTTCCGCAGTTGCAGGTTATAGTTGCCTGATAGTAGTTCGGATGGATTCCTTCTCTCATGATTTTCACCTCTCTATATAATTTAATATTATTCGTATACATTTGACGAATTCCATTTTAAACAGCTTGCTAAGTATAACACAGCTTTTATCAAAATGCAAGGACTTTATAAAAATTTCTGTTTTCTTACTGTCTGTACCAGTTCTGCATTGGTCCTTGTTCTGGCAAAGGTGTTCAGGATCTGTTCTACTGCTTCATCGGACTTCATTCCGTTAAGTGCTTTTCTCATAATATACACAGCTTCCTGCTCTTCCTTACTGAGAAGAAGATCCTCTCTTCTTGTTCCGGATTTCTGAATATCGATAGCCGGGAATACACGCTTTTCCTGGAGTTTACGGTCAAGGACAAGTTCCATGTTTCCGGTTCCCTTAAACTCTTCGTAGATCACATCGTCCATCTTGCTTCCTGTGTCTACAAGTGCGGTAGCCAAAATAGTCAGGCTTCCGCCTTCACGCATATTACGGGCTGCGCCAAAAAATCTCTTCGGCATATGAAGTGCTGCCGGATCAAGACCACCTGATAAAGTTCTGCCGCTTGGCGGGATGATCAGGTTATAGGCTCTGGCAAGTCTGGTGATGGAATCCAGAAGGATAATAACATCCTGCTTATGTTCTACAAGACGGCGGGCACGCTCCACGACCATCTCGGAAACTCTTTTATGATGCTCCGGAAGCTCATCAAAAGTAGAATAGATCACTTCCACATTCGGTCCCTGGATCGCTTCCTTGATATCTGTAACCTCCTCAGGACGCTCGTCGATCAGAAGGATAATCAGATGCGTATCCTTGTTATTCTTAAGAATGGATTTGGCCACATCTTTAAGAAGGGTTGTTTTACCTGCCTTAGGCGGAGATACGATCATGCCTCGCTGACCTTTACCGATAGGACTAATAAGGTCTACGATACGCATGGCTGTTGTGCCGCCTGCACGTTCCATTACAAGACGCTCATTCGGGAAGATTGGTGTCATATCCTCAAAATTGTATCTTCTCTGACCCTCACTTGGATGGAAACCGTTGATAGAAGATACATAGAGAAGTGCGCTGAACTTCTCACCCTGAGTCTTAATACGGATATTTCCCTGGATGATATCGCCTGTCTTCAGATTAAAACGGCGGATCTGGGATGGTGAAACATAGATATCATTCTCTCCCGGAAGATAATTCTCACAGCGGATAAATCCATAGCCGTCCGGAAGTACTTCAAGGATTCCGTTGGCCTTCTCTCCGCTGTCAAGCTGCGTGGATTCAGCCAGAACATTCCCGTTCTCTGTGCGCGTCTCTGTCTCATGCGTACCTTCGCGCATGACCGTACGGTCTTCTCGCACTGGTTTCCTGTAATTATCACGGTTATAACCTTCACGTCCGCCTTCTCTGTTATTCTCCCTGGTGTACTCTCTGCGGACAGTTCTGTGTTCCTGCTCATTCTTATCTGAACGGTATTCTCTGCGTTCCTGCACACCATCTGAATTCTGACGTGTACGGTATTCTGTATTCCCGCCCTCATGTCTCTTTTCTTTTAATGTATTCTCTTTCAGCACATCTTCTCCCGCAGAATTTTCTTTAGAAATGTTCTCCTCAGATGTACTCTTCTGTTCTTCAGCTGGATTCCCCTTCGCAGCTTCCTTCGCATCTAATTCCAGCATCCTCTCGATCAGTGCCGGTTTTCTCAAAGTGGAAATGCCCTTCATACCTCTTGCCTTAGCCAGATCTTTCAGCACGGCCAGAGATAGTGATTCATATTTTTCTCTCATAAATACCTCTATCCTTACTATTTATAATTGTAATTTCAAAAAATTAATGGAAATTTATACAGCCCGACATGGCTGTATTGGTGTCTGAACCGTTATTGAACGAAACATGATTATGATAATAATATACACCTTTTCTGAAGCAATGCAAGAAATTTTTGTCGACAATTTTATCCTCTGATACAAGAAAGAATCCTGCAAGCAGGATTCTCCCGGGTGGCTGGCTATGTATTTTTTATTTCCAGACTACTTTATAAACGTTGATGATCTTATTCACCTGTGCATCTGTAACTTTAGCAAATGCATTCTTCACTGCCTCATATGTCTTCGGACGCTGTGCTTTCAGTGCGGAGGGATTCTCCACATAATTTTGAACAGATTCTGCAAAATACTCAGATGCATTTTGTGTTACATATGCTTTTCTGACACCTGTGAATTTAGATTTCTCACTATTGTAAACAGCTGCGAAAGAACTGGATTTATCTACATTTCCCGCAATAAATGCAAGATAATGCCCAAGCTCATGATAGATGGTATCATCTGCACTCTGAAGGGTGATGCTTCTTGTTCTTGCGTCAAAGTAACCTGCATAGGAAACGCTTGGATCAACAGTTACTGTAAATCCCATTTTCTTATAAGCGTTTAATACTTTGCTGTCCATCTTCGGGGCAATGGCCGCTACATCTGCAACTGTATATTTTTCTTTTTTTGCAGTTGTTCTGGCTGCCTTGGCTGCTGCAACTGTTGTGGTTGTCTTTATTGTTGTGGTAACTTTCTGTGTCTGTACTACATTTTTGGATTTCTTTGTGTATTTCTGATTAGTATTTGTCTGTACCGTTGTCTGTGTTTTTACTGTTGTTGTCTGGTTCTGTTTGGTTGTCTTGGTTGATACTTTCTTTGTTGTTGGAAGTTTCTTGGTATAAGTTTTCGTAGATGCTGTTTTTAACTTAATGTTCTTCTTGGTTGTCTTGCTGCTCTTGGTCGTCTTGGTTGTTACCTTCGGCTGTGATGCAAGCGGTGTATCGTCATCCTCGATCGTCTGCTCAACTACCGGATCCGTGTAATTCGGAAGTTCCGGTACCTGTGAATCCTGCCATACCATTGATAAACTTCCTGCTGTGATCAGTGCAACCGCTGCAATACATCCTGCTGCCATTTTCTTTTCTTTAAAGAAGTTTTTTAAGTTTATTCTCTTCATACCTTTCACACCTTTCTGAAAACGAAACGTCCCAGCTGTCATCTTTATATGGCGGCCGCAGGTTTATTGCATCAAAAAAACCGCTTATTGTAAAATAAACGGCCGCGTCAACACATAAATCCTTTTTCGCCTAGATGAAGCTTAAGTACGTCACTAAATCGGAATTTAATGCGGCAACCGGCTGTCATAGTCATTTGATTTCTGTGACCTTAGACCCTTGGCTTTGCGTCCCTGTCTTTCAACAGGTTTGCCTTTATACATACAGTATATGGCGTTTCCCCTGAAATGTCAACATTTTTCCCCTGATTTTGCACCACGCCCCTGTCTTTTTTTTTCATAATCTGCTATACTGTTTTCTATAAAAACAAGTGAAAAACGCTCTATAAACAGGAGATCGGCAAATATGTCTAAATTTTTATCAGCCCGTCTCTTTTTTGTACTTCTGCTTTTCGGGATCCTTACAGTATTTACAGGCTGCGGCAGCTCAGAAAGTTCTGATAATGAACCATCCGTCTATTCACCGGCCCACGTTCTCACTCCGGAAGCCGCAGGCAGCCAGACCCTGGGAAGCTCTCCGCTGATCCTCGATATTTCCAATCAGGATCAGGGATATTTTATTGCCAGTTCAGATTCTGATGATTCCCGTATGAGCATCCAGCTCACTACCCCCTCCGGTGTTCTTTACTCATACTTTATAGAACCTGGAGAACAGGCTGTACTCCCTTTTTCTGAAGGTTCCGGCGATTATCTTGCCACCTGTTATCAGCAGGTTGACGGAAGCCAGTATGCAGCCCTCTATACGGAAAACCTCTCCGTGAAGCTTGAGAACGAATTTCTTCCGTTTCTGTATCCGAACCAATACGTGGATTTTTCCGAAGACAGCCAGGCCTGTAAAGAAGCTTCTTCCCTTGTCTCAGATGGCATGACGGATGTTGACATTCTGAAAGAAGTTTATACATACGTCACCGGCCATGTCACCTACGATTACGATAAGGCTGATTCTGTAGAATCCGGTTATCTTCCTGATGTTGACGACACGTTCAAGACAGGCACAGGGATCTGCTTCGACTACGCTGCACTGACTGCTGCCATGCTTCGAAGCCAGGACATTCCCTGTAAGCTGGAGATCGGCTATTCCGGAGATATCAAGCACGCCTGGATCGATGTCTATATCCGAAACAAAGGCTGGGTCACAAAAGCTATCTCTTTTGAGGGAGACACCTGGAAACTGATGGACCCCACCTTTGATTCCAACAGTGATGACAGCGAAGCCATCCAGGAATACGTCGGAGATGAGAGCAATTATACGGTACAGTTCACCTACTGACCGCTTACCTTACAAAAAAGGAGACGATTCTATGAAATATAAACTGACGGCCCGGGAATTAGCAAATTTCTGCGGGCAGATGGGAATGCTTCTACATTCCGGCATATCCACAACAGAAGGTCTTCACATCCTCTGTGACGAAAGTAAAACGGATGCAGACCGGGAGATTCTGGAACCTCTGATCCGCTCCATCGAAGAAACCGGCTCACTCTCCCAGGCTCTCGAAGAAGCCGGCTGTTTCCCAAAATCCATGACTGCCTGCGTAAAAACAGGCGAAGAAACCGGCTGTCTGGACGAGATCATGGAAAGCCTTTCACTCCATTATGAGCAAGAACAGGCGATCTCACAGCAGATCCGCAGTGCAGTCACCTACCCTCTTATCATGCTGGGAATGATGGCTGTTGTGATTCTAGTCCTTTTAATAAATGTCCTTCCTGTTTTTCAGCAGGTATTTGCGCAGATGGGAATGGAGATGAACGGAGTCTCCCGCGGCCTTTTAAATGCAGGAAATGTGATCAGCCGCTACTCTGTGATCTTTCTGATCCTGGCTGCAGTTCTCATCGGCTGCATCCTGTTTTTCAGCCTTACGGAAAAAGGCCGTCTGAGTCTCTCCCGACTGGTAACGCACCTTCCTGTATTCCGTGAGATCCCGGCTGCCATGGATTACAGCCGCCTGGCTCAGGGTTTATCCCTTGGCCTTAAAAGCGGACTTTCCCCGGAAACTACGCTGGAACTTACCCGGGCACTTCTGACCCAGCCGGAGGTTCTTGACCGCCTGGAAAAAACTTCCAAGCTTCTTGGAGAAGGAGCGGCTTTTTCCAGAGCCCTCACAGAGTCCGGGCTTTTTAGCGGAATGGAAGGACGGCTTATCAATGTTTCCTTTTATTCCGGCACCAGTGACGAAACTTTTCGTAAGCTTTCCCAGGATTATACGGAGAAATCCCTTGGGCTGATCTCACAGGCTGTTTCCGTTGTGGAACCTACCATTGTGATCCTGCTTTCGCTTCTGGTAGGGCTTGTGCTGCTTTCCGTGATGATGCCTCTTCTTGGCATCCTCTCTGATTTTGCAATGTAAGGTGGTGACAGAATGGAACTTTTTGAAAGCCGCAGAAAAAAAATCCTGCGAAGTCTCCTGCTTCTTTTTCCTGTGCTGCTTCTGGCAGCGGTCTGTATCCTGTTTGCCGCAGGTGTCAGCCGAACTTCAGGTCAGGCACTTGAGAAAGAACAAAGTGCTCTGGAACAGACATTGAAAAACAGTGCAGTCCGCACCTATGCCATGACAGGGGAATACCCGGAGAGTCTTTCCCAGATCCTTAATGACTACCACATCACCTATGACCGCACGAAATTTGTGATCGAATATGTTCCCAATGGTTCCAACCTTCTGCCGTCCATCAGTGTTATTGCTCTTGGAGGAAATTCGAAAGGGGGGCCTGCTTTATGAATCACCAGAAAAATATCGGCCATTCCATCTCTTCCTTGTTTTCGCTTGTACTGTTCGGTATTTTTGCCCTGTTTCTTATGCTGATGCTGCTTTTTTCAGCCAGAGTTTACCAGCAGACCTTGGAACAGACGGACTCAGATTCCAACCTTGGAACAGCAGCCACTTATCTCACCACGAAATTCCGGCAGCATGACCAGACAGAGGGAATCTTCACCGGTTCTCTGAATGGCAATCCTGCCCTCTGTTTCCGGGACAACATCAAGGGAAACGATTACATTACCTACATTTATCTGAAAGATGAAAAGCTGATGGAACTTTTTACAGTTTCCGATTCCCAGGCCAGCTCTTCTTCCGGCACTGCTATCGCTTCTCTTTCGGATTTTCAGGTGGAAGAAACAGGCGGCGGTTTTTACCGCATCACCTTAACAAGCACCCGACAGATCACTGCCCAGTTTCTCCTGCACAGCACAGCCGCTGACGCAGAAGAGACTTTCTTACCGGAAAAGGAGGCCTCCTCATGAAAAAATTACAGCATAATTCAGGAAACAGCCTCTTTCTTATGGAAATGATCATGGTGCTTCTGTTTCTGGCACTTTCCTGTGCAGCCTGTGTGCAGATCTTTGCGGCAGCAAGAACAAACCGTCTCAAAGCGGAGCAGCTGAACCAGATCCAGACACTGACGACCTCTGTAGGTGAAGTGCTGGAAGGCACGGACGGTTCTGCTGATGCAATCCTGAGTCTTATCCCGGATGGTGTTCAGGAAAACTCTGCTATTAACTGGTATTATGACAGCACCTGGCAGATCTGCGCTCAGGATAGCGCATCCTATGTGATGACATTCACACCAGATGCTTACTCCTTGGAAAAATCCGGTATGCTTACTTTCCGCCGGACTTCTGACAACACAGAACTTTACCAGATTTCCCTCCGTTTTCCTGCTGATGATTCCGGAAAGGAGGATTCGAAGTGAAACAGAAGCATCCTTTTTTCGTGACAGTTGGAATTCCTTCCCTGTTTCTGATCTTTTCTGTGCTGGTACTCTCTGTTCTGGCTTTGCTTACTCTTGGAAGCTCCAGAAGCAGCCTGAATACCGCACAGCATTCTCTGGAACAGACCGAAAATTATTATGCAGCCTGCGCAAAAGCCACAGAAACGGTTTCACAGTTTCGAAGCTCCGCCAGACAGTTCGCAGCAGAATCTGCCAATGAAGCCGAATATTTTTCCAGGATCAGGGAATTTGCAGATACTCAGGGTACTCTCACCTGGGATTCTTCTGAACACACCCTTTCCTTTTCGGAAAAGATCTCGGATACCCTACAGCTTTCCGTTGTTCTGGAACTTTTTTATTCTGCAGAAAAAAGCAGCTCAGCTCTTACCATCCTGCAGTGGAATACAGAGCTTACCCATTCATGGACACCTGACAACAGCCAGAATGTATTTAAAGGAGGCAATTAAGTTTGAAACAAACAAGTAGAAGACAGCCAAGAAATAAAGGGCATGGCGAAAAA
>CAVBVT010000025.1:0-27636 GCA_963598855.1 Eggerthellaceae bacterium | reverse complement strand
ACGCCGCACAGTGGCTAATGAAGCCTGCGATGCGGGAAGAGTTCTGGTCAATGACAAACCGGCCAAAGCATCTGTACAGGTGAAGACCGGCGACACAGTAGAAATCCAGTTTGGAAGCCGGAATGTAAAGGTGGAAGTTCTGGAGGTGAAAGACACTGTAAAGAAAGATGAAGTGGAGAGCATGTTCCGCTACATCTGATAGCAGGACAGCTGTCAGTAAGGCAGAATGGTCTATTCAGGCAGGCTTTTTCATAAAATAAAAGAGAAATCGCATCTGGGAGGCTGGAGTTGGACGAGAAGAGATCTACGTCACTTCACAGACTGATGCTGGAGCGGCAAAAAGGCGGCACGATCACAGGAATCCGAGAGGTGATCTCCTTTGATGAAAAAGAAATACTGCTTCACACAGAAGAGGGAAAGCTGGTCATAAAAGGCGAAGCACTCCATGTAAAACACCTTGATCTGGAAAGCGGCGAGATCAGTCTGGAAGGAAAAATCGACAGTCTCAGCTATCTTGGCAGAAAAAAAGACAAAAAAGAAGAACCCCTTTTAAAAAGGCTGTTTCGCTGAAGAAAAAAGACAGCAAACTGGTTGATATTTTTTTTCAGAAGATGTAAAATCTGGATATGTAAGCTCAGAAAAAAGAAACAATGCAGATATAAATGAAAAAGGAGCAGACAGATTGAAGAAGCCAGGGAAGGGAAAAGGAAAGAAAAAAATCGGATATAATTATCTCGGCATGATGGGAATTACAGTCATCGCGCTGGTTATGCTTGGAAGCCTTATGATGCAGACCAAGACACTTCAGAACCGTCTGGACTATTATAATTCTAAGGCATCCGCGCTGGAGAAGTCCATTGAGAGCGAGAAGGAACGTACCAAGGAGATCGATGCTGAGGAAGAATACATGAAGACAGATGAATATGTGGAAGAAGCAGCCCGGGAGAAGCTTGGTCTTGTAAAAGATAACGAGATCGTATTCCAGGAAGAGAAATAGCCGAAATTTTGCGGGTTTTTGCGAAAAGTTTTTTCAGGCTTTCGTGCAGCTTTGACAGATATTTCAGAAAACCTCCTTTATAATAATCAGTCAGTGAAAGTTATCAGGGGAGGGGAGAATATGCAGGAATGGATAATTGCCATGCTCGTAGTCAGCATACTGCTGATGATTCGGGACATGGCAAAAACTGTCTTTTCGGGAAAAAAGCACGAAAAAGAAGAAATCATGCCGCCAGGTGAAAGCCATCCCCAGAAGGAAAAGGTGGAGAGGTATGCAGCGTCACTTCGCAAGCTGGCAGATACTTTTTACGGCATGCCGTACCGCAAGGAATTCTTAAGCAGCGGACAGCTGAACCGGATCATCTCCGATACCAGCCAAGCAGTATGTGCCAGATGCTACCAGAGGGAGATCTGCTGGGGAGAGCGTGCCGGTGATACCATGCGCTGCAGTGAAAATCTGATCCGCACTATGGAAGAGGGAGATGAGGAGGCTATCCGCCAGGTTCGCAGTGACTGGATGGGAGCCTGCGGAAAATCATCCCAGTATTTTCAGGTGATGGGGGAAGAATTCCGGGAAGAACGGCAGAATCTTGTGTGGGACAACCGTATGATCGAAAGCCGGCTGGCAGTTGCCCAGCAGCTTACAGAGATATCCAGGATCATGGATCATATGGCAGAGGAACTTTATGATATCATGCCTGCAGATCCGCAGTTTCAGGAAGACTTAAGGAAAGCTTTCCGAAAAAAACATGTAGTTATCCGCCATGTGTGGGTTATGGACAAGATCGAAGGAAGACGCCAGGTTTTTCTCAATATGAGAGCCAGGAGCGGCCAGTGTGTTTCCATGGTGGAGATTTCCCAGATTCTGTCGAGGATCTGCGGAAGTCCCATGACTCCGGAACAGGGCAGCAGAAGTATTGTGAACGGAGAGTTCCATACAGTGCATTTTGTGGAAGATGTGAGTTATCAAATGCTCTATGGAGTGGCCAGACTTACAAGAGAACAGGAGAAGGTTTCCGGGGATAATTATATCTGCCGTCAGGAAGAAGATGGAAGATTTTTTCTCTGCCTTTCTGATGGAATGGGATCCGGGATGGAAGCTTTCAAGGAGAGCGAGATCGTTGTGGAACTTCTGGAACAGTTTATGGAATCAGGGCTTTCCCAGGAAACAGCAGCCAGAATGGTGAATTCCGCGCTGCTTTTGAAGGGCAGGGAAGGAATGTTTTCCACGGTGGATATCTGTGCAGTAGATCTGTATACTGGAATCTGCAATTTTCTCAAGGCAGGAGCTTCGTCTACTTTTATCAAGAGGGATCACTGGGTGGAATCCATTGCCTCAGAGAGCCTGGCAGCAGGACTTGTGCAGCAGCTGGATTTTGACACAGCCTCCAGAAAACTTTATCATGGGGATTATCTGATCATGATGACAGACGGTGTTCTGGATGCCTTGCCTGCTGAGCGGGAGGAGGAGACCATGAAGGAGATTATCATGGATGTTCGGGAAAAAGAGCCTAAGGAGATGGGACGCGGGATCCTGGAGAGGGTTCTTGGATACAGTGACTACCGTGCCAGGGATGACATGACAGTGGTTGTGGCAGGCCTGTGGAAGAAATAGAAGTTTTTTATACAGAAGGATGATATAAGAAGAAATGATCGAACGTGTAAAGAAATATATCAGAGAAAATCATATGCTCAAGGCCGGGGATATGGTGGCTGCAGGGGTATCCGGCGGCGCTGATTCCATTGCCATGCTCCATGTCCTGAAGTGTATTCAGCACGATATGGGCTTTGCTCTGGAGGTTGTCCATGTCCATCATGGAATCCGCGGAGAAGAGGCTGACAGGGACGAAGCCATGGTAAAAAAAATCTGTGAAAAGTGGGAGATCCCGCTGGAGGTCTATCACTATCCGGTTCCGGAACTTGCAAAGGAATGGAAGCTTGGAGAGGAAGAAACCGGAAGGATCGTCCGGAAGCAGGCTTTTTCTAAGGAGAGAGAAAGGCTGGGATTTCCGGAACAGGAAACAGAAGGCGGGCCGCAGTTTCTTGTGGCACTGGCCCATAACCGGAACGATCTGGCAGAGACCATGCTCCATCACCTGGCCAGAGGAACCGGGCTTCGCGGCCTTGCTGGGATCCGTCCCTGCGGTGATGGGATCATCCGTCCGGTTTTATGTTTAGAACGCCGGGAAATTGTCAATTATCTGAAAGAGAAAGGAATTTCCCATATCACGGACAGTACCAATCTGTCGGATGAATACACCAGAAATCGGATTCGCCATCATGTTCTGCCTGCCATGGAGAAGGAGATCAATCCAAGAGCCGTGGAACATATGGCAGAAACCGCCAGGATGCTGGCAGCGGCAGACCATTATCTCGGGGAAAAAGGCAGCCGGCTTTTATCCAGGTGCGAAAAAAAAGAAGGCTATCTTTTTGCAGAGGATTTTTTTGCGGAGGACCGGATCATTCAGGAATATGCAGTGCTGGAAGCTTTCGGGAAACTGGCAGGAAAAAGAAAAGATTTTACTGCACTTCATGTGGAACAGGTGCTGTCTGTTTCAGAGAAAGGGATCGGACGTTATATCAGGCTTCCGCAGAATCTTTATGCGGTCCGCCAGTACGAAGGTGTCTGCTTGGGAAAGACAGCTCCCCGGAAAGAACCGGAGAGTACAGAAGTAAAGGTGAAAAGAGGGAAAAATCCGGCAGAAGATTTCTGGGAAATTCCAGTACCCGGAAGTCTGGAATGCCCGTTTGGCATCTTCGAAGCAAAAATTTTTTCCTATAAGAAGCAGAAGATTGAAGAAAAAAAGTGTACGAAATGGTTTGATTATGATAAAATAAAAAATAGTCCATGCGTTCGTACCAGAAGACAGGGGGATTTCCTTGTTGTGAACCGTGAGGGCGGCAGGAAGAAACTGAACCGGGTTTTTATTGATGAGAAGATCCCGGCAGGCTTAAGAGATAAGATTCCTGTTGTTGCAGCAGGCAGCGAGATCCTCTGGATCCCGGGAGGACGGATGAACGAACAGTATAAGATCACTTCCACTACAGGGAGAGTGTTGGAATTACATTACCAAGGAGGAGTTTTATCATGAGCGAAAAAATCAGGGTTTTACTCAGTGAAGCAGAGGTAGATGCCCGTATCCAGGAAGTTGCAGATGTGATCAACAAAGATTATGAAGGTAAGGAAGTACACATGATCTGTGTCCTGAAGGGCGGCGTTTTCTTTATGTGTGAGCTTGCCAAGAGGATCACACGTCCGGTAACTCTGGATTTCATGTCTGTATCCAGCTATGGCGATGATACAAAATCAAGCGGAGTTGTAAAGATCGTCAAGGATCTTGACCAGCCGCTGGAAGGCAAGGATGTTCTGATCGTGGAAGATATCATTGACTCCGGAAGAACATTAAGTTATCTGCTACGTATCTTAAATGGCAGACACCCGGCCAGCATTAAACTCTGTACACTTCTTGACAAGCCGGAGAGACGTGTGACAGATGTAGAGGTAGATTACTGCTGCTTCAACATTCCGGATGAGTTTGTGGTAGGTTATGGACTTGATTATGCCCAGAAATACAGAAACCTTCCTTACATCGGAGTAGTGGAGCTTCAGGACTGAAAGGAGATTTAACCAAGTGAGCAAGCATTCAGGTAAGATAGGCCTGTACTTTCTGCTTATTGTGGCGCTGATCGCAGGATATCTGTATCTCAATGACCAGGTATCGACCCAGGGAAGCTACACAATGGGACAGCTGGAGAAGGCCCTGGAAGAAGACAAGGTGACGGATGCAGTGATCCATCAGAACAGAGAAGTGCCCACCGGTTATGTAACAGCAAACATTGTTTCAGACGGTCAGAAGACAGTCTACGTAACCGATGTAAAAGAAGCAGAAGAACTTCTTGAAAAATATGACATCGATCCTACCATCCGCAATGTACCAAGAGACAGCTCTATGATCGGAACCGTTCTTCCTGTCGTACTGACAGGAGCCATCCTCATCTTTTTCTTTATGATGATGAACCGCCAGATGTCCGGTGGCGGCGGAAGCAATGCGAAGATGATGAACTTCGGAAAAAGCAGAGCCAGAATGTCTTCCCCTGACGATAAGAAAGTAACATTCAAGGATGTTGCAGGTCTCCAGGAGGAGAAAGAGGATCTGGAGGAAGTAGTTGACTTCCTGAAATCCCCACAGAAATACACAAAAGTCGGAGCCAGAATCCCGAAAGGAGTGATCCTTGTGGGGCCTCCGGGAACCGGTAAGACCCTCCTTGCAAAAGCTGTTGCAGGAGAAGCAGGAGTGCCGTTTTTCTCCATTTCCGGATCGGATTTTGTGGAGATGTTTGTCGGTGTCGGTGCTTCCCGTGTAAGAGATCTTTTTGAGGAAGGCAAACGTCACGCACCGTGTATCATCTTTATCGATGAGATCGATGCAGTTGCCCGCCAGAGAGGAACCGGCATGGGCGGCGGCCACGATGAGAGAGAGCAGACGCTGAACCAGCTTCTTGTTGAGATGGATGGTTTTGGCGTAAATGAAGGAATCATCGTAATGGCGGCGACCAACCGTGTGGATATCCTGGATCCGGCGATCCTTCGTCCAGGCCGTTTTGACCGTAAAGTAGGCGTTGGCCGTCCGGATGTCAAGGGAAGAGAAGAGATCCTGATGGTACATGCCAAGGATAAACCGCTGGGAGATGATGTGGATCTTCGCCAGATCGCCCAGACAACTGCAGGATTTACAGGTGCTGACCTTGAGAACCTTCTCAACGAGGCAGCCATTGACGCAGCCAAGGAGAACCGCCCGTATATCATGCAGAAAGATATTAAGGCAGCATTCATTAAAGTTGGAATCGGAGCAGAGAAGAAGAGCAAGGTGATCTCTGACAAGGAGAAGAAGATCACTGCGTACCACGAAGCAGGACACGCGATTCTTTTCCATGTTCTTCCTCATATGGATCCGGTTTATACCATTTCCATCATCCCGACAGGTATGGGAGCAGCAGGATACACTATGCCGCTGCCGGATAATGATGAGATGTTCAACACAAAGAATAAAATGCTGGAGGATATCACCACACTTCTTGGAGGCCGTGTGGCTGAGGAGATCATCTTTGGTGATATCACAACAGGTGCTTCCAATGACATCAAACGCGCAACAGAGACTGCCCGCTCCATGGTCATGAAATATGGTATGTCCGAGAAGATCGGCCTGATCGCCTATGGAAATGACGATGATGAGGTATTTATCGGTCGCGACCTGGCACACACAAGAGGCTACAGCGAAGACGTGGCAAGAGAGATCGATGCAGAGATCTCACGCATTATCAGCGAATGCCACGAGAAAGCTGAGAGCATCATCCGTGAGCATATGGATGTTCTTCATGGCTGTGCAGCCCTTCTTCTTGAGAAGGAAAAAGTACATCGTGAGGAGTTTGAAGCACTTTTTACAACAGAAAAAAGTGAGGTTGCAGAAACTAACGAATAAAATGCACAAAAAAACATATCGAATTTTGTGAACTTTGTGCACACTTTTTGGTGGACACATGGTACTATATATACCGTAAAAACCCCCCAATACATTATATAGTTTTTGCTACACCCCATAAGAAGAAATACCTTCTCCAAAAAAGGCAGCCTAACCAGCTGCCTTTTTTACTGCGAAAAAATATGTGAAGCTGCGTGAGGGAAAATACGGAAAACAAAGGCAGGAATGCTTGCAGGATATAAAAAATTACGCTAATATACTAAATATGAGTGCTAAAAACGGAGTGAGGAAAATAGAATGTTACATGAAAGCATGGAGACCACAAAAAAAATGCAGTATATACTCAATATGAGTCCGGTACTAAATAAAGACGCAATGTTCAGCGACGGAACCGAATATTACCGGACGCCGGTGGAGCCCAAGGCGGGCGACACGGTTACGATCCGTTTCCGGACACAGCGCAATAATGTGGACAATGTCTGTCTTGTGCATGACGGAGAATATCTGGAAATGAAACGTGAGAAGACATCGGGAAGCTTTGATTACTATACTGCACAGGTCGTAATGGGAACAGATGTCCTGCGGTACTATTTTGAGATCCATTCAGGACTTGCTACCTGCTATTATGATACCAACGGTGTCAGCACCTGGCATGAGGAGCGGACAGAGTTTGAAATCTATCCGGATTATCATGTGCCGGAGTGGCTGAAGGGTGCTGTGATGTACCAGATCTATGTGGACCGTTTTTATAATGGAGATCCATCTAATGATGTGGAGACAGGAGAATATTCCTACATTGGAGATATCTCTGTGAAAGTAGACGACTGGGGAAAGATCCCAGCAGTGATGGGAGTACGGGAATTTTACGGCGGAGACCTTCAGGGTGTGATGGATAAGCTTGATTATCTGCAGCAGCTGGGTGTGGACGTGATCTATCTGAACCCGGTTTTTGTTTCGCCCAGCAACCATAAATATGACTGTCAGGACTATGACCATATTGATCCTCATATTGGAAAGATCGTGGCGGACTGTGACGGCCTTTTAAGCCCAGGAGACAGGGATAACAGCCATGCGGCTAAGTATATCCGCCGTGTGACGGATAAACGCAATCTGGAGGCCAGTAACAAGCTGTTTCAGGAGCTTGTGGAAGAAATCCACAGAAGAGGAATGAAAGTGATCCTGGACGGTGTGTTCAACCACTGCGGATCTTTTAATAAATGGATGGACAGGGAGCGGATCTATGAGAACCAGGAAGGGTATGAAAAGGGTGCTTATGTTTCAGCAGATAGCCCTTACCGTTCTTTCTTCTGCTTCAAGGATCAGAATTTGTGGCCGTATAATCCTTCTTATGAGGGATGGTGGACCCATGATACTCTGCCCAAGCTGAATTATGAGGAGTCGGAGGAGCTTTGCAAAACGATCCTGGAGGTAGGAAAGAAATGGGTTTCGCCGCCTTATAATGTAGACGGCTGGAGATTGGATGTGGCAGCAGATCTGGGACACAGCAATGAGTTTAACCACCGTTTCTGGAAGGAATTCCGTAAAGTAGTGCGGGAAGCGAATCCGGAGGCTGTGATCCTGGCTGAGCATTACGGAAACCCGGAGAGCTGGCTTCTTGGAGACGAGTGGGATACAGTTATGAACTACGATGCTTTTATGGAGCCTGTGACCTGGTTCCTTACCGGAATGGAGAAGCACAGTGATGAGTACAGAGAAGATCTCTATGGCAACAGTGAGGCCTTTATCGGGGCTATGAAGCATCATATGCGTTCCCTTCATATGGGAGCGCTCTACGGGGCTATGAACGAGCTTTCCAACCACGATCATTCCAGATTCCTCACAAGGACGAACCACAGGGTAGGAAGACTTTCCTACGCTGGAGCTGAGGCTGCATCTGCAAATATCAATCCAGCGATCATGAGAGAGGCTGTCGTGATCCAGATGACCTGGCCTGGCGCGCCTACCGTATATTACGGGGACGAGGCTGGTGTCTGCGGATTTACAGATCCGGACAACCGGAGGACATACCCCTGGGGAAAAGAAGATCTCGAAATGCTTGATTTCCACAAGCGGATGATCTGCATACATAAGGCATATCCGCTCCTTTCAAAAGGTTCCCTGGAGTTTCTGTGGAACGATTATCAGGGCTTAAGCTATGGCCGTTTTTCTGATGATGAGCAGATCATAGTGATTCTCAACAATCAGGAATATGAGAGGGACGTGCGCGTGACAGCCTGGAAAACAGGTGTAAGCCGGAAAGGTGCAGCAGCTTTCCAGAGGATCATGCTTTCGTCCAGGGACGGCTATACGGAAGCTGCGGAAGAATATATTGCAGAAGCAGGGATTCTTCAGGTACGAATGCCTGCATACGGAGTGATGGTACTCCATCATGGAGCTAAAGATAAATATAAATAATATACAAGATCAGGAAGCCGTCCTGGAAAGAATTGCGGATATCTGATGAGATGGGAAGGAAAATATAAAAATGACAATTGAACAGTGTTACAATGCAATCGAAAGTAGTTACGAAGAGGTGCTTGGACGTTTTGCAGGAAACAAGATGCTGGTTGAGAAGTTTGCACGGAAATTTCTGGACGATCCGAGTTATCAGTCGCTGACAGATACTCTGGGAAAACAGGATTATGAAGAGGCATTCCGTGCAGCCCATACCTTAAAAGGTGTATGTGCAAACCTTGGCTTCGCACAGCTTTTCGAAGTTTCAAGCGACATCACAGAGGAGCTGAGAGACGGAAATCCAGATGTGTCCAAGCTTCCGGAACTTCTTGAGAAGGTAACTGCTGAATATAAGAAGACAGTAGACGCTATTAACAGTGTGAATGAGTGAATAATAAAAATCTGCCGGATATGTCCGCAATGGAATCCGGCAGATATAAAAGCCGGTCTGGCAATTTTCCGGGGAAGGGAAGGCCAGGTCGACTTTTTTATTCTTCTGTTACATGTTCAAGACCCTGATTCATGATGGTGGCCACATGGCTGTCTGCCAGGGAGTAAAAAATCGTTTTTCCGTCTCTGCGGAATTTGACCAGTGACATCTGCTTCAGCACGCGGAGCTGATGGGAGATCGCACTCTGGGTCATGGAAAGCCTGTCAGCGATATCCTGAACGCAGAGTTCTTCAACAGAAAGCGCGTACAGGATGCGGATCCTTGTAGGGTCTCCGAAGACCTTAAAAAGATCCGCGAGCCTGTAGAGCGTATCATCATTGATCGGGTAATCTATATGTGGTTTCTTCATTTGCGCATCCTCCAAAATATTAACTTCTATTGTAGCTGAAAAAACCGCACCGGTCAAATTTTTATTTCTTATACAGGATACGAATGGAATTCAGCACGCAGATCATGGCAACGCCGGTGTCTGCGAATACAGCCATCCACATGTTTGCGTGTCCGGCAAGACCAAGGATCATAACTGCAATTTTGATCACAAGAGCAAATACTACGTTCTGCCATGCAATGCGGTTGGTGTTCTTGGCAATGGAAACAGACTGCGGGATCGCGTCTACGTTGGAGTTCATAAATACGGCATCAGCGGCTTCGATCGCAGCGTCAGCACCGCTTCCCATAGCAGCACCTACATCTGCGCCTGCAAGTACAGGTGCATCGTTGATTCCGTCACCGACAAACATTACAGTTCCATGTTCTTTACGGATCTTCTTTAATGCGTTCAGCTTATCTTCAGGAAGAAGTTTTGCATAGATCTTGTCAATTCCGGCTTCTTTTCCAACTGCCTGTGCGCTGTCTTCAGAATCGCCTGTCAGCATAACTGTGTGAAGGCCAAGTTTCTTAAGGGAAGCGATGGCATCTTTTGCGTCTGGTTTGATGGTATCGGAAATTAACATGTATCCGGCAAATTTTCCGTTTACAGCCATGAATACTTCAGAGCCGTAAGCTGCTTCGTGAAGTTCTCCGATGGTAACACCGAATTTATCCATCAGTTTGCGGTTTCCGCAGAGGACTTTGCCTTCAGGCATCTCGGCAGAGATTCCGTGGCCGGAGATCTCTTCCAGGGAAAGAGGTTTCTCGAGGCTTATTCCGCGCTCTTTTGCGGCAGCTACAATGCTGTTTGCGATTGGGTGAGTGGAGTTCTGTTCGCAGCCTGCGCACATGGCAAGAAGCTGCTCTTCGCTGTATTCTTCGGTTGTGACAACTTTCTGGAGCTGGAAGTTACCTTCTGTGATAGTACCTGTTTTATCCATAACAACAGCGCCAAGGTGGCTTAATCCTTCAATAGAAAGGCCGCCTTTGAACAGGATTCCTTTCTTGGAACCAGCACCGATTCCGGAGAAGAATGCAAGTGGGATACTAAGTACAAGAGCACATGGGCAGCTCATTACCAGGAAAGTGATGGCTGTGTAGATCCAGTAATGCCAGTTTCCGGTTACAAGGGAAGGGATCAGTGCGGTTGCAACTGCGATTGCTACAACACAAGGGGTGTATACTTTTGCAAAACGTGTAATAAAACGGTCGATCTTTGGTTTGCTTGCGGCTGCATTTTCTACAGAATCCAGGATACGTGTTACCATGGACTCTTCGAGAGGTTTTTCCACGCGGATCTTAAGCTGGCCGGAGGTATTTACACATCCGGAGGTGATCTCGTCACCCTCGTTTACAGCAACTGGTACAGGCTCACCTGTGATCGGTGATGTATCGATACGGCTGTTTCCTTCGATGATCACACCGTCAAGAGGAATACGGTCGCCAGGACGAACCAGAAGGACATCGCCAATCTGGGCTTCCTCAGATTGGATCACCTGGATATCATTGCCGACAACAAGGTTTACAACTTCCGGACGGAGGTCAACTGCGTCCATGATCTGTCCGCGGCTTCGCTCAACAGCTTTTTCTTCGAAAAGCTCTCCGATACGGTAGAAGAGCATAACGCCCACAGCTTCTGCAGAATCATTGATAGCAAAAGCGGCAAGTGTTGCAACGCTCATCAGGAAGTTCTCGTCGAATACCTGTCCGTGGGAGATGTTTTTGGCTGCTTTTACAACGATAACACCGCCAAGTGCAAGGTAAGCAATTACAAATATCGGAAGGGTAGCAGCGTCTGCGAAACCTTTATGCTCCATGATCTCACCAGCAACAAAGAGGATCGCACCGATGATGATGCAGATCGTGTCGATCTTTTCTTTGGAAAAAGTTTTCTTTGTGCTGGCTGTGTGAGTTTCGGATGCAGCTGCCTGTGCTTTTGGCTTCGGATCTTTTTCTTTTACGACAACTTCGGATTCGATAGAAGTACAGATCTTGCGGATCTGATCGAGGTAACGGTCCGGGCTCTTTGCAGTAACGCGGAGCTGTTTTGTTGCAAAAGTGATGGTAGCTTCGGAGATGCCGTCAAGTGCAGCGATCTGTTCCTCCATTTTGGAAGCGCAGTGGGCGCAGCCTAAGTTTTCCAAGATGTAAGTTTTTGTCTTTTCTCCGGAATTGCTGCTTCTTGGAACAACTTTTACCTCGGACTCAATGGAGGTACAGATCTTGCGGATCTGGTCAAGATAGCGGTCTGGATTTTTGGCAGTAACGCGAAGCTGCTTGGTAGCAAAAGTAATGGTAGCTTCGGAGATGCCGTCAAGGTCTGCAATCAGTTCTTCCATCTTGGAAGCGCAGTGGGCGCAGCCTAAGTTCTCCAGAAGGTAGATTTTGGTTGTTACGTCAGCGGAAGCGGCCGGCTTCGGATTTCTCGGAACAACTTTTACTTCAGACTCAATGGAGGTGCAGATTTTGCGGATCTGCGGCAGCAGAGCGTCCGGGTCAGCTGCGTTCAGGCGAAGCTGTTTGGTCGCAAATGTGATCGTTGCACTTTCTACACCATCAAGATGCTGGATCTGTTCCTCCATCTTGGAAGCACAGTGAGCACAGCCAAGATTCTCCAGGATGTAGACACGCTTCGCGGAGTATGTGCTGTGGGAGTGGTGATGATGTCCATGTTCGTGGGCATGATCTTCGCAGCCGCAGCCGCAGTGGCCATCGTCATGGTCATGGTGATGATGGTGCTCATGCACGTGGTCATGATCTTCGCAGCCACAATCACAGTGGTCGTGGTGGTGATGATGCTCATGCACGTGGTCATGATCCTCGCAGTCGCAATCACAGTGATCGTCATCATGGTCGTGGTGATGATGATGCTCATGTTCATGATCTTCGCAGCCACAATCACAGTGATCGTCATTATGATCGTGGTGGTGATGATGCTCATGTCCGTGCTCATGCACGTGGTCATGATCCTCGCAGCCGCAATCACAGTGATCGTCATCATAATCGTGGCGGTGGCGCTCATGTTCATGCTCATGATCCTTGCAACCGCAATGGTCATCGTCATGCTCATGGTGATGATGCTCATGTTCGTGCTCTGCATGATCATGTGAATCATGATGGTCGTGACCGCATCCGCAGCCACAGGAATCCGCGGATTCCATGGAATCTTTCTTTAAATTCTCTTCCATATGAAATCTCCTTAAAAAAGTTATATATGAATATATGATTGAATGTTCATATGACTATTTAATCATATATCCCCGCCCTTGTCAATAACTTTTCAAAATATAATATAAGAAATGTAAAATCTATTATAAAAGAAATATAAAAAACGTTTATATATTCTGAAAAAATATTCTATTTTATTATTCTTATTTAACATGTTATACTTTTATCAAGTAAAGAAAGAAAGGAAGGTAGCAACATGTACAGTATTGATTTGAACAGTGACATGGGTGAGAGCTTTGGTGCATACAAGCTGGGCGGAGATGAAGAGATCATTAAATATGTCACAACAGCAAATGTAGCATGTGGCTGGCATGCAGGCGATCCAATGGTAATGGATAAAGTAGTCCGCATGGCAAAGGAACGTGGTGTTATGGTTGGAGCCCATCCTGGATATCCTGATCTTCTTGGCTTTGGACGAAGAAAGATGGTTCTCTCTCATGATGAAGTTAAGAATTACGTCAGATACCAGATCGGAGCACTGGCTGCATTCACGAAAAGCTATGGAATGAAGCTTCAGCACGTAGCTCCTCATGGAGCAATGGGAAATGCCTGCCAGTATGACGAGGACATTTCCACAGCAATCTGCGAGGCAATCTGTGAGTATGACAAAGATCTGATCGTGTACTACTGCGCAGGAGCAGTTCTCGGTGATATCGCTGAGAGCAAGGGACTCCGTACAGCATCCGAGATTTTTGCAGATCGTGCATACATGGATGATCTTTCTCTTGTACCGAGAAAGATGGAGGGTTCCATGATCACAGATGAGAACATTGCCATCGAAAGATGTGTAAAGATGATCAAAGAAGGAAAAGTTACATCCATCAACGGAAAAGAGCTTGACATCAAGGGTGACACACTCTGCGTACATGGAGACGGACCGAAAGCACTTGCTTTTGTACAGAAGATCCGTGAGAAATTCACAGAGGAAGGCATTGAAATCAAACACTTATAAAAACTAAATAAAGTACATTCACATGAGAGATAGAATGCCGGATAAATCAAAGGAGATTTAACACAAGGGATTACTGCGATGATTTGTCCGGCTCTTTTTATATAAAAATATGTACTTTTTTAGGATAAAGAAAGGAAAGGGTGGATAATTATGGCAAAAGAAAAAAAACAAAGCAGTATTGTAAGAAACATGATGATCGCTCTGTTCGGCGGACTGATCGTAGGCCTTGGATTTATGCTTCTGAAGCAGCAGATGCCTGAGAGTACATGGAATGTGATCAACGCACTTCTGTTTGAGGATATCACAGCAGATCAGGGATTCCATTCGTTGGGTCTCTTCTATATTATAGGTCAGTTGTTTATGAGAGGCTTACAGATGGCAATCGTACCACTGGTACTTGTTTCCTTAAGCCTTGCGATGTGCAGCATTTCCAGCTCATCTAAGCTTGGAAGAATTGCAGGACGTACACTCATCGGCTTCTTCTGCTTTTATGTAGTAGGCGCACTGATCAGTGGTATTGTTGCATTCGCAATGAAAACAGCAGGATTCTTCAACGTAACACTTCCTTCTGAAGCAGTTACAGAGGCTGCAACACTGGATCAGTTTAACCCACTTGCAACAATCGTAACAGCAGTTCCGTCCAATATCGGAACCGCATTCAGCAGCAACAACAGCATTCTTGCAGTTGTAGTAGTAGCAATCGTTCTTGGCCTTTGCATGAATGCACTTGGTGAGAAGATGAACCCGCTGAAGAGCGTACTTGAGAACTTAAGCGATATCATTAACCTGTATCTTACATTCCTGATCAACAAGGTTGGTCCTGTGGCAATTTTCTGTCTGATCTCCCGTACATTCGCTATCTACGGAGCAGAGTATCTGGCACCTGCAGCAGCTTACATCGTAGGCGCAATGCTGACACTGTTTGTACTTGTAGTAACGATCTACCCGATCGGTATCGGCCTTACAACAGGCTTAAGCCCGATGAAATTCCTTAAGAAGATCGCAAAGGTTGGTGTATTCGGATTCTCCACAAACTCTTCAGCAGCATGCCTTCCGCTGAACACCAGGACATGCCTTGATGAACTTGGATGCTCTCAGGAGATCACAAGCTTCGTTCTTCCTACAGGTATGACTATCAACATGAACGGTACAACTGTTATGCATATGTTTGCGGTAACATTTATCGCAACCGCATCCGGAATTGACATTACACCGGCAAACCTGATCACAGTCGCATTCCTTTCCATCTGTGCGGCAATGGGATGCCCGGCAATCCCGATCGCAGGTACAACCCTGATCGTAACGATCCTTTCCGGTATGGGCTGGACATCTGACCTCTGCATGATCGCATATGCACTGGTTGTAGCAATCAACCGTCCGGTTGAGATGGCACTTCTTCCGCTTAACGTAATCGGTGATGCAACTGTCAACGTTATCGTTAACAAGAAAGAGAATGAGCTTGACGTAAACAAATATAACGCGTAAGTAAATATAAAAAGTCTTAATATTATACATACAAATTATTGAATTGACTTAATATTACTACGATGATACCATTTAAGCGTATAGTTGAGACATCAGCTATACGCTTAAATACTAAATGCAGTAAAAACAGCGGAATATCCGCAGAAAAATAAAAGGGTTCAGGAGGAATTGAATATGGAGTACAAGACAGCGAAAAGAATGGAATGCCTTCCGTTTTCCGGTATCCGTGCAGTAATGGAAAAAGCAAACAAAATGCAGCAGGCAGGAGAGAGGATCATTCATCTGGAGATCGGACGTCCGGATTTTGACACACCGGAAAAGATCAAAAAAGCAGCAAATGAGAGCCTTGAAGCAGGCCATGTATTTTACACATCCAACTATGGTATCCCGAAACTGAGAGAAGCCATTGCAAAATGGGAGAACGAGAACCACGGTACAGATTATGAGGCATCTGAAGTTCTTGTAACTGTAGGTGTTGGTGAAGCTACTTTTGCATCCATGGACGCTTTCCTGGATCCTGGCGATGAGATCCTTGTTCCGAACCCGGTATGGCTGAACTACATCCACGTTCCGTCAGCACTTGGTGCAGTTCCTGTAACATACAGCCTGAAGGAAGAGAATGATTACCAGATCGACTTCGAGGAGCTGGAATCCAAGATCACAGACAAAACAAAGATGATCGTAGTTGTTAACCCAAGCAACCCGACCGGCGGCGTATTCTCCAGAGAGACACTTGAGAAATTAAGCGAGATCGCAATCAAGCATGATCTTCTTGTGATCGCAGATGAGATCTATAGCCAGCTGGTATATGATGGGACAGAGCATGTAAGCATCGCATCCCTTCCGGGAATGAAAGAGCGTACCATCACATTGGGAGGTTTCTCCAAAGCTTACTCCATGACAGGATGGAGACTTGGATATCTGTGTGCGCCAGTTGGAATCATCCAGGCCTGCGTACGTGTTCATCAGTACACAGTTACCTGTGCGTCTTCCTTTGTACAGGAAGCTGCGATCACAGCTTTAACTGACTGTGCAGACGATGTTGAGGTGATGAGAAAAGAGTATCAGAGAAGAAAAGATTATGTGGTAAAAGCACTGAACGATATTGATGGAATCAGCTGCAACAACCCGCATGGTGCTTTCTATATCTTCGTAAATATCAAGAGCCTTGGAATGACTTCCATGGAAGTTGCAGAGTATCTTCTTGAGAATGCAAAGATTGCGCTGGTACCTGGCTCTGCATTTGGTTCCGAAGGTGAGGGATACTTGCGAATCTCCTATGCATGCAGCTATGAGGAGCTTCAGGAAGCATGCGAGAGAATTAAAAAAGCAGTGGAAGAGCTGAAAAACAAATAATCAAATAAAAAGATATCCACCGCTTTTTGTGGTGAAAAGCAGTGGATGAAAAAATTCTGATATAAACAAAATAGGAAGAAACGGTAAAGATAAGAAGGCTTTCGGCCGACTTATGCTTGCCGTTTTTTTTATGTCTGTCGTTCCCATACCTGTCCGATGGGAAAGGAGGGGGTGGACTCTGAAAGGAATTCATCCAGAGCATTTTCAAAGAATTCCACGGCACGTTTGCTTGTGGATTTCGGATATTTATGTTTGATTTTGTAGCATACACGGTTCGGCGGCGTGTTTTTTAGCTCGCTGATAAAAAGCGGCCGGTAATGGGAAAGTTCCAGGATCACAGACTGAGGTGCGACCATCCAGTTTCCGGGCTTTTTCCAGAGACGGTCAAGAAGCGTGATGGTATCAGCTGCAATATGAGGTCTGGATGCAGAGGAAAGCCAGCGGTCGTGCCAGATCTGATAATTGTCGTCCCAGCTTAAAAAAAGCTCCAGGGATGGATCGAGCTCGTCGGTATGTACGGAAGGGGCCGGAATGGATGGCTGGTCTGACTGCACAAGATAGAGCTTTTCTTCAAAGATTTTTTCTGTTATGATGTTCTTGTAATGCAATTTATGGTAAACAAATCCGATATCAATATTATGTTCGCCAAGTAGTCCGTAAAGCTCTGAGGAATGATGGGATTCGATGTTCAGATCCAACCGGGTCTGTTCATTTAAGATCCGGTCATACAGCGGGGCAAAAACCGCCACATTCAAACTGTCGGTACATCCGATGGTGAGAAGTAGGGAATCCTGGTTGCGCTGCAACTCCATGGTTTCTTTCCAGAGGGACATCCAGCGTTCTGCAAGAATGATAAAATCCGTCCCCTTGGCAGTCAGTTCCACTTGTTTGTGACCTTTCTGACGGATCACAAGGGGAAAACCAAGCTCGTTTTCCAGAGAGGTGAGCCGGTGACTGACCGTAGGCTGAGAAAGAAAAAGAAGATCCGCTGTACGGGTGATGCTCTTTGTATTTACGATGGTAAGAAAGGTTTCGATTTCAGCAAGATTCATATGAATAGCTCCTTTTCTTTGATATTGGTTATAAGAATAGAGTGAGTTACAAGCTAATATAAAAATTATTTATATTATACAGAGAAATTATTCGTTATTCAATAGTAAGCTTGTATGATAAGATAAATATAACTTAAAACGAAAATCAAAAAGAAGAGAGGTTTTCATATGTCATTAGGATGTAGAATCAGACGAAACTTTGAAAGACCGTCAAAAGAATTAGTAGAAGCATTCCGCGGAATTCCGGTTGCCAATATTGATGATAACTGTGGAAGGATCGCTGCTGTAGACTCCAGCATTTATCCGCTGAACCCGAAGGCAAGACTTCTGGGAACCGCATTTACAGTAAACGCACCGGCAGGAGATAACCTTCTGTTCCACAAAGCCCTGGATATGGCTCAGCCAGGAGATGTTATCGTTCTTGCGAACAAAGGAAGCATGAGCAGAGCACTTTGCGGCGAAATCATGAGCAACTATGCAAAATCCAGAGGAATCGCAGGAATCATCATTGACGGATGTGTTCGTGACAGCTACACATTAAGCCAGATGGATTTCCCGGTATATGCGAAAGGTGTCACACCAAACGGACCATACAAGAACGGTCCGGGAGAGATGAACTTCCCGGTATCCTTCGCGGGAATCGTGATCAATCCTGGTGATATCATCGTCGGAGACTCTGACGGACTGCTGGCAATTAAACCAGACGAGCATACAGCAGAGCTTGCAGAGATCGCAAGAAACTATCACGCAGGTGAGGAAAAACAGCTTGAGGGAATTCTGACACGTGGTGAGTGGCCACGTCCATGGGTTGACGAAGCTCTCAAAAAAGTCGGATTTGAATTTGTAGACTAACCGAATAATAGATACATGCAGGAAGGTCTGTCACCACGTATGACGGGCCTTTTTGTCAAATAAAGAACGGAGGTATATATGAATGGATGTGAAGTTCCTGATCGCAGGAGACAGAGCAGTTTCTGTTGAGTTCGGCAGTGTGATCAGCCTTGAGGTCAATGCCAAGGTACGTGCGCTGGATGAGAAATTAAAAGAATCTCCAATTGAAGGCATGGTGGAAACCGTTCCTACCTACTGTGCGCTGATCGTACATTACCGCCCGGAGGTGATCCGTTATTCTAAATTGGTGGAAGAACTGGAGAAGAGAATTGCAGACATGCACGAAGTTTCCACAACAACAAAGAAAGTTGTAAAAGAGATTCCGGTTTATTATGGCGGCGAGACCGGACCGGATCTTGAATATTGTGCAGAGCTTGAGAATACCACTACGGAGGAGATCATCCGCAAGCATTCCCAGCATGAGTATTATGTATACATGCTTGGTTTTGCACCGGGACATCCGTATATGGCAAGGTTTGAGGAGCCGTTCAGCTTTAAGAGAAGAACTTCTCCGAGAGTTAAGATCCCGGCAAGATCTATTGTAGTTCAGCTGGCACTGTCTGATTTTATTCCGTTTGAGCAGCCATGTGGATGGAATATCATCGGAAGCACACCTCTTGATATCTGTAATTTTGCAAAGGAAGATCCGTTCCTTGTACGTGCAGGTGACTGGGTAAAACATGTTCCTGTCACAAAAGAAGAGTATGATCAGATCCGAAGAGACGTGGAAAACGGTACCTATAAAGTGAAAACCTATACACCACAGGATAACGGTTAAGAACGGAGGTCATGATATGGGAATTACAGTTGAAAACGGAGGAATCCTGACTACTGTTCAGGACGAGGGAAGATTCGGAAATCAGGCATTTGGCGTATCTACTTCCGGAGCTATGGATCCTCATTCCTTCCACATTGCCAATCTGCTGGTGGGAAATGAGATTACAGAGGGTGCGCTGGAGATGACTTTCATCGGACCAACGCTTAACTTTACCAGTGATAATATCATAGCAGTGACAGGTGGTGACCTGACACCGATGTTGGACGGACAGCCTTTTCCGATGTATAAGGCCGTTCTTGTAAAAAAAGGCCAGAAGCTGATGTTTGCAGGTGCCAGAAACGGCAGCCGCGGATATATCGCTTTTGCAGGTGGGCTGGATATTCCGCTTGTAATGGGAAGCAAGTCTACACTGCTTCGTAACCATATTGGCGGTGTTGAAGGAAGAAAGCTGGAAAAAGGTGATACCATCGAGTTTACAGCACCAAAGACAGAGCTTCCGAATATGGAACTTCGTCATGTTCCTGCAGAAATCTTTCCTTCTGATGAAGTTGTTCTTAGAGTTGTCCTTGGACCGCAGGAGAATGAATTTACAGAAGAGGGTGTGCGTAAATTCTTCTGGTACAGCGGTACGATCACAAATGAATTTGACCGTATGGGATGTCGTATTGAGAGAGAGCCTGTTGAGCATGCCGGTGATGGTAATATCAATACAGATGGTATTTCCATGGGATCGATTCAGGTCCCATTAAACGGACAGCCGATCATCATGCTGGCTGACCGCCAGAGTACAGGCGGCTACCCGAAGATCGGTACTGTGATCACAGTAGATTTCACAAAGATCGCACAGGCACGCCCTGGACAGAAGATCCGTTTCATTGAAGTAAGCTTGGATCTTGCACAGGATCTGTACATCCGCGAGCTTAATGATATGAAGGCTCTGGATGAGAAGTTGAATTCAGATTGTTGATCTGAACCTATGAGCAAGTAGTGAAAGTGGATGATTTTATCTGCTTTGGAAATTAATCATACATACCACAAAAATTTTTAAAGAAAGGTGAGTACGAATATGAAGATTGTTGTATTGGATGGCTACACAGAGAACCCTGGAGATTTAAGCTGGGACGCATTAAAAGAGCTGGGGGATGTTACTGTTTATGACAGAACTTCTTACGAGGAGTCCCCACTGATCGCTGAGCGTATCGGTGATGCTGAGATCGTTATCATCAACAAAACTCCGATCTCCAAAGAGACGATCGACAAGTGCCCGAACATGAAGCTGGTCGCTGTTCTGGCTACAGGCTACAATGTTGTTGATTATACTTATGCGAAAGAGAAAAATATCCCGGTTGTGAATGTTCCTACTTATGGTACACAGATCGTTGGACAGTATGCTCTTGGCCTTCTTCTTGAGATCTGCTCTCACTATGGACATCATGATGAGACTGTTAAGGCTGGCAAATGGGAGAACAACGCTGACTGGTGCTACTGGGATTACCCGATGATCGAGCTTTATGGAAAAACTGCTGGTATCATTGGCCTTGGAAGAATCGGGCAGGCTACCGCAAAACTTCTCAATGCTCTCGATATGAAGGTTCTTGCTTATGATGCTTACCAGAGCGAGGCTGGTGCAAAACTTGCAGAGTATGTATCTCTTGACGAGCTGTTTGCACGGTCTGACGTGATCTTCCTTCACTGCCCGCTTTTCCCGGAGACAGAGGGTATGATCAACAAAGAGAACATCGCAAAGATGAAAGACGGAGTTATCCTTATCAACAACAGCCGCGGACAGCTGGTAGTAGAGCAGGATCTTGCAGATGCTCTTAACAGCGGCAAGGTATACGCAGCAGGACTTGACGTAGTATCCACAGAGCCGATCAAAGGAGACAACCCGCTCCTCAAAGCAAAGAACTGCATCATCACCCCACACATCTCCTGGGCCGCACAAGCATCCAGACAGAGAATCATGGACATCACAGTAGACAACATTAAAGCATTCCTTGCTGGAAACACTGTAAACCAGGTTAATAAATAAAAATTAAAATCTTCCTATGTATGTTATGATATGTAAAAAAGACGGCCGCTTCTTCGGAAGCAGCTGTCTTTTTTTACGATATGGTGTCGAACGTACGCCGCATCCACCATCGGCACAACGCCCCACATTCCAATACCGAAGCATACAGGAAAAAGTCAACACACTACCACTCAGAAAACCAAGCACTCATAAAAAAGAGGCCCAGGGGTGTGCAGAGGGGCGCGGCCTTGTGCCCCTTTGCGGTTTTCCTTTTTAACAAAAAAACGGTTCCCACACCCAACAAGGTGTAAGAACCGAAATTCAATGGATGGAGAAGGATTCGAACCTTCGAAGGCGGTGCCAACAGATTTACAGTCTGCCCCCTTTGGCCACTCGGGAATCCATCCATAACCAACGAATCTCATTATACACACCCATCTTCAAAAATGCAACCCTTTTCTAAAAAAAATTCACACAAAAACAAAAATCTCCCCCAATCAACCATTTTTGGTAAAACACTGGACTTACCAAAAAAAATCTGCTATTATGATTACGGTTGGATATAAAGGACACGGTTTTTTTCCGTATCCTAATACAGGTTAGGAGGATTTTATCATGTTAGTAAACGCAACAGAAATGCTGAAAAAAGCAAAAGCAGGCCATTACGCAGTAGGTCAGTTCAACATCAACAACCTTGAGTGGACAAAAGCTATCCTTCAGACAGCTCAGGAGCTCAACTCTCCTGTAATCCTTGGTGTTTCCGAGGGTGCTGGTAAATATATGACAGGTTATAAAACTGTTGTAGGTATGGTTAACGGTATGATGGAAGAACTGAACATCACTGTTCCGGTAGCACTTCATCTTGACCACGGCAGCTATGAAGGATGCCTGAAATGTGTTGAGGCTGGTTTCTCATCCATTATGTTCGACGGATCTCACTATCCGATCGAGGAGAACGTAGCTAAGACTAAAGAGCTGGTTAAGATCGTTGCTGAGCACAACATGTCTCTTGAGGCAGAGGTTGGTTCCATCGGCGGCGAGGAAGATGGTGTTGTAGGTATGGGCGAGTGTGCTGATCCTAAGGAGTGCAAGATGGTTGCTGACCTTGGAATCAACTTCCTTGCAGCAGGTATCGGTAACATCCACGGAAAATACCCGGCTAACTGGAAAGGCTTAAGCTTTGAGACACTTGACGCTATTCAGCAGCTGACAGGAGACATGCCGCTCGTTCTTCACGGTGGTACAGGTATCCCGGCAGACATGATCAAGAAAGCAATCAGCCTTGGTGTTTCCAAGATCAACGTAAATACAGAGTGCCAGCTTTCCTTCGCAGAAGCTACTCGTAAATACATCGAGGAAGGTAAAGATCAGCAGGGTAAAGGATACGATCCACGTAAACTCCTTGCACCTGGAACAGAAGCAATCAAAGCTACTGTTAAAGAGAAAATGGAGCTTTTCGGATCTGTCAATAAAGCATGATGAATCGGAAATAATATATGGCGGCAGCCGGAATGGGGAAACCTGTTCCGGCTGCCGCTTTTTGCGTTATAAACCCGGAAATATATCATTATTTTCATCATATAAAAAAATCAACATGTTTCTTGATTTTTTTATATAGTGAAAAAAGCCTCTCGGATTTACAATAACATCAAGTTAATCGAGAAGCCATAAAGCTTATCGATCAGGGATATGCAGATGGGGCGTTTTAAGCATATCCAGGGAGCAAACTGAATATCATTTAAGGTAAAGGAGAGGTAACGATTATGAGAATGAAAAAAGCAACAGTATTTGGACTTGCAGCATTAATGGCAGCTACCATGACCCCGGCAGTTCCGGCTATGGCAAAAGGAAGTGACAGTGAAGGTTCTGTATATTATCTGAACTTTAAGCCAGAGCAGGCAGATCAGTGGACAGAACTCGCCAAGAAGTACACAGATGAGACAGGCGTACCGGTTACCGTTGTTACAGCAGCGTCCGGAACATATGAGTCCACACTGAAATCGGAGATGGCAAAAGACGAAGTTCCGACACTGTTCCAGGTAAACGGACCAGTTGGACTTGCTTCCTGGAAAGATTACTGCTATGACCTGAAAGACAGCGATGTATACAAGAACGTAGAGAGCGATGATTTCGTACTGAAAGAAGACAGCGGCGCAGTTGACGGTGTTGCCTATGTAATCGAGACATACGGTCTGATCTACAACAAAGCTCTTCTTCAGAAATACTGTGAGATGGACGGAGCAGTGATCAAATCAGCAGATGAGATCAACAACTTTGAGACATTAAAGAAAGTTGCAGATGATATCCAGGCAAAGAAAGAGGATCTTGGTGTTGAGGGCGCATTTACTTCCGCAGGATTTGATTCTTCTAGTGACTGGCGTTTTAAGACACATCTTGCAAACCTGCCGATCTACTATGAGTATAAAGAAGATGGAATCACATCAACGGATGCAATTAAAGGAACATATCTTGACAATTTCAAGAATATTTTTGACCTGTATATCACAGACTCCACATGTGAGCCAAGCCTTCTTTCCAGCAAGACTATCGACGATGCAAATGCAGAGTTCGGTCTTGGAGAAGCAGTTTTCTATCAGAACGGAACATGGGCTTATGACAGCATCAAAGACAACGAAGTAGCAGATGAAGATCTGGGAATGCTTCCGATTTACATCGGTGTTGACGGAGAAGAAGATCAGGGTCTCTGCACAGGAAGTGAGAACTACTGGTGTGTAAATAAAAAAGCCGATGAGGCAGACATCCAGGCAACACTTGATTTCCTCAGCTGGGTGATCACAAGTGACGAAGGAAGAGAAGCTTTAAGTAAAGAGATGGGATTCACAACACCATTCAAGACTTTTGATGAGAATTATGAGTCCGAGAACCCGCTTGTAAAAGCAGCTAATGAGTACGTAAAAGCAGGCAAAACTTCTGTATTATGGAACTTCACAACCATGCCGTCTGAGGAGTGGAAAAACCAGGTCGGAAGTGCAATGCTGGAGTATGCTCAGGGCACAGGCGAGTGGGATGCTGTACAGACTGCATTCGTTGATGGATGGGCAAAAGAGTACAAAGCAGCTAACGAAGGCTGATGAATTGTAACTGAACCAGAAACACGAGAGGGTGGGCGGATTCCGCCTGCCCCTTTCAATGAGAAGGGGATGCGTAAAGTAGGGAAAGGGCATCCTCAGGAGAAAGGAAGAGAAAACATGCAGAATAAGATGATGAAAAAGTATTTTCCGGTTTTTGTCCTGCCTACCCTGCTGGCATTTACCATTGGATTTATCGTTCCTTTTATGATGGGCGTATATCTTTCCTTCTGTAAATTTACTACAGTAACGGATGCAAAATTTGTGGGACTTCAGAACTATGTGAAGATTTTTACAGAGGATGGAACTTTCGGACATGCACTCTGGTACACCACGGCATTTACCGTTGTATCGATAGTTCTGATCAATGTGATCGGTTTTGCGGTAGCGATGCTCCTGACAAAAAAGATTCGCGGTACCAATGTGTTCCGTACTGTATTCTTTATGCCGAACCTGATCGGCGGTATTATTCTTGGCTACGTATGGCAGCTTCTGTTAAACGGTCTGCTTCTTCAGATCAATAAAACACTTACATATTCATCTGTATATGGTTTTTGGGGACTGGTGATCCTGATATGCTGGCAGCAGATCGGATATATGATGATCATCTACATTGCAGGTATCCAGAACATTCCGGGCGAGCTCATCGAAGCCGCACAGATCGACGGTGCAAACAAAGGACAGCTTCTGAAACATGTGGTCATTCCGATGGTCATGCCGTCCATCACCATCTGTACTTTCCTGACCCTTACAAACTCCTTCAAGCTTTTTGACCAGAACCTTGCCCTTACAAACGGCGAGCCTTCCAACATGTCAGAGATGCTGGCACTGAACATTTACAATACCTTCTACGGACGTACCGGATGGGAAGGCGTAGGCCAGGCCAAAGCCGTGATCTTCTTTATCCTGGTTGGAGCAATTGCCCTGATCCAGAACCGTCTCACAAGAAGTAAGGAGGTACAGCAGTAATGAATAAAAAAGTGAAATTCAGCGGTCTGTGGACTGCGATCTTAAGTGCGGTATCCGTTGCCTATGTATTCCCGATCCTGCTGGTTGTGATCAACTCTTTTAAGAAAAAAGCCTACATCAGCAGATATCCGTTTGCGATCCCTCGTGACAAAATGTTCGTAGGTTTCGAAAACTATGTAAACGGCCTGACGAAAACAGGATTTTTCCAGGCTTTTGGCTGGACACTGTTTATTACTGTATTTTCCGTTGCAGTGATCCTTCTGTGCACATCTATGTGTGCCTGGTACATTAACCGCGTGACAAATGCCCTCACAAAAACCATGTATATGCTGTGCCTGTTTTCCATGGTAGTACCGTTCCAGATGGTGATGTTTACACTGTCAAAAATTGCAAACATTCTGAAACTGAACACACCGTGGGGACTGATCATCATTTACCTCGGATATGGAGCCGGACTTGCTGTATTTATGTTCAGCGGTTTTGTAAAATCCATTCCTATTGAGATCGAGGAAGCAGCAATGATCGACGGCTGTACACCGATCCAGACTTTTTTTAAAGTGGTGCTTCCGGTTATGAAGCCGACCTGCGTAACAGTGGCAATCCTAGAGACCATGTGGATCTGGAACGATTATCTTCTTCCGTATCTTGTACTTGATATCAAGAAATATAAGACCATTTCCATTGCCATCCAGTACTTAAAAGGCGGTTACGGAACCATTGATATGGGAGCTATGATGGGAGTTCTTGTTCTCTCCATTATCCCGATCATTACCTTTTATCTTGCATGCCAGAAATACATCATCGAGGGTGTTGTTGCTGGCGCTGTTAAGGGCTGACAAATCAGTTGAATAATGTTAAAATGAAAGAAAAACGGCCTGATCTGCGTATTATGCGTGGATCAGGCCATATTTGGCGAGGTAGGGAATGTACAGAGTTTTAGTGGTAGACGACGAAAAACTGGAGCGGGAAGGAATCCGTTTTCTTTTATCTATGGAAGAAGGAGAATGGGAAGTTTACGAGGCGGCTAACGGCAAGCTTGCCTTAAATGAACTGCGCAGTCATCCGGTAGACCTGATGCTGACGGATATCAAAATGCCGCATATGGATGGACTGGAATTATCGAGAAAAGCAAGAGAGGAGTATCCGGACCTGGAAATTATCATTTTCAGCGGTTATGGAGATTTTGCTTTTGCCCAGGAAGCGATCCGCTACGGGGTGACAGATTATGTGCTGAAACCGGTAGATCCGGACAGATTCCATGAGACCATTCAGAAAATCCAGGCGGAGATCGCATCTAGGAAGAACAAGGAGCAGCAGTCCATAAAAGAAAAGAGCTTTCTGCAGCAGTATTTTCTCCAGAGCTATATTTATTCCGGGGATCAGGAACGCCTGAAAGAGGCGGAAGGAATCATTGATATGAAAATGTGGCAGGAGTGGCACTGTGCCATCCTCATCGAAGCAGGGGAATCCTTTTTTGATTCTGCCAGTGATGAGATACCGGCGGAAATACAGGAAGAACTGCGCAGATCTTTTTTTTATCTGAACCTCAATGCCCGTCAGTCCCTGCTGCTTTTTAAAGATGTGTACTGCGATTATATCCTTGTGGCAAAAAATGTCTACAATCTTCTGAAACGTCTGCACCCTGTCAGCTTTCATCTGGCAGTAAGCCGGCGTTTTGAGGGATATCAGGAACTTCCGGTGATCATGGAGCAGCTGGAGCAGCAGATGGAAGAGAAATTTTATCATCCGGATATCCATGTCTACACCAGTGAGGAAGATGAAGGGAAAAATATAGGCGATGAGGAGCAGGATTCCAGGCTGATGGAGAAAATCTCCGAAGATATTTCCAGAAAGAATGTAAGGCAGCTCTGGACGCATTTTCACAGCCTTGCCGCCAAATACCAGGCCAATACCCAGTTTTCAGCTATGTATGTGAAATTTGTTTTTTCCAATGTGATAAGGGAACTGTTCCAGGAGAACCGATTTGCGGGAGAACACAGGCTGGATCTGGAAGTAGACCATCTGTACAGCTGTACCACCATCCAGGAGATCATAGAAGTCACAGAGAAAAATAT
>CAVBVT010000024.1:17214-27972 GCA_963598855.1 Eggerthellaceae bacterium | reverse complement strand
GAAAAAACAGGCTCCGATCAACTTTACTTTTTACGATTCAGATAGACTTTGCGTTTGAGTATGTTTCCAAGAAATATGGTGGCATCGGATTAAAGAACGATGCAAAATCACTTTTGAGAAAAATTAAGAGAAAAATCAAAAAGTTGGTGAGTAAAGGTGGAAAGAGAGATTCCCGTACTATATAAAAGAAAAGAAGAATGCTGTGGATGTACTGCTTGTTATGCCATTTGCCCAAAAGAAGCCATATCTATGGTGGAGGATGAAGAGGGCTTTGAATATCCGCAGATAGATGAAAGTAAATGTGTTCGTTGCTATCAGTGCATTAAGGTATGTCCGATAAAAGCAGCACGAGCACAGTAAGGAGAGATATGAACACAACATTACTTATCATGGCCGCCGGAATAGGTAGCCGATTTGGAACAGGAATTAAACAGTTGGAGCCGGTCGATGATGCAAACCATATCATCATGGACTACTCAATTCACGATGCGATTGAAGCTGGTTTCAATCATGTGGTATTTATTATCCGCAAGGATATCGAGAAGGAATTCAAAGAGGTCATTGGTGATCGTATTGCCTCTATCTGTAACTCACATAATGTAACTGTGGATTACGCTTTCCAGGATATCAACGATATTCCGGGAGAACTTCCGGCAGGCCGTACAAAACCGTGGGGAACTGGACAGGCCGTGCTTGCTGCGAAAAATGTGATTGATACCCCATTCATTGTGATCAATGCAGATGATTACTATGGCAAGGAAGGCTTCAAGGCCGTCCATGAGTACCTGGTGAATGGCGGCAAGTCCTGCATGGCAGGTTTTGTCTTGAAGAACACTCTGTCCGATAACGGCGGTGTGACTCGTGGCATTTGCAAGATGGAAGAGAATGGAAACTTGACTGAGGTTGTGGAAACCAAGAACATCGTGAAAAATGCAACTGGAGTAGAGGCAGATGGTGTGGCTGTCGATGTGAATTCTCTGGTTTCCATGAACATGTGGGGACTGACTCCTGAGTTTCTGGATGTACTAGAGGACGGTTTCAAAGAGTTCTTCGAGAAAGAAGTTCCGGGCAATCCTATGAAAGCGGAGTATCTGATTCCTAATTTGTTATAAAAATACATGAGTCCAAAAGTTAAAAGCGAAATCCCTGCGGGTTCAGTAAAAGACTTGCATAATATGATATAATCGTGTATATTTGAGGATAAGGTTATTGGACGAAATGCCGGATGCTGGTAATTTTTGTGCCGGCGTATAAGGAGGAACCATAAACAATGAAGAAAAAATGTATTTTAGCTTTGGTATTAGGTGCAGCTTTTATGGCACAGGGATGTGGGTATACAGAAGGAACAGATGCAGTGGTAACAGTTGTAGATGCAACACCTACACCAGAACCTACAGAAGCACCGGAACCAACTGCAACACCAGAGCCGCAGGCTGATGCAGATGCAGCAGCCGCAGATACTGCAGATTCCACAGCAGCAACGGAGCAGACACCAAGTGGAATTACAGTAGAAGTGAAAGAAGAGACTTATTATGCAGTAGAAGGTGTTAATTTACGTTCTGATGCCAGTGCAGATGCAGAATTTATTGCAGGTGTGCTTTCCGGAGAAGCACTTAAGAGTACTGGCGTATGCGCTAACGGCTGGATCCGTGTGGATTATAATGGACAGACCTGCTATGCGTCCGGTGATTATGTGAGCACAACTCCCCCTGTAGGAGCAGCAGCTGTGGATACAACAGCAGCAGATACAGCAGCCACAGATACAGGAGCGGCAGATGCAGCTCAGGCACAGTAGAAATTAAACAAAAAATAATAAAGAACCCTGTTATCCGCAGCTAAAATTAAAAATACTGCGGGATGCAGGGTTCTTTTACGTTTTATGTGCAGCGTTAGAAGAGATCCGTTTTATTCCGGATACACAAGGCGGTCTGGCTTGATGTCGTAGAGAACTTCATCCAGATATTTCTTCGCAAGATATTTAGCCATACCCAGATTCATGTCCAGATAATTGCCGCAGTCTTTCGCGGATGCACCTGGGATCTCTCCCTCAAAATCACGGATAAACTCGAACATCTCGATCATAAGAGGAACAATATCCCTGGACTCATAATCGCCATTGAGAAGAAGATAGTTGCCGGTACGGCATCCCATAGGACCCCAGTAGATAACTTTTGGACCAAATTCTTTATGGTTTCGGAGAAAAGTTGCTGCCAGATGTTCCATAGCGTGAAGTTCGGCAGTGTTCATGACCGGTTCCTCATTCGGGGAGGTCATACGGATATCAAAAGTTGTGATAACCTGATCGCCGACCGGATCTTTACGTGAAACGTACACGCCAGGCTGAAGTTTGATATGGTCTATGGTAAAACTTGTGATTTTTTCCATTCTTTATTCCTCTCTTTCGAAAAAAATAACGGGAGCCATATTCAGGCTGTTTCCCGTTTAACCCCAATGCTTATTTTAGCAGAGAAACGCAGCAGATACAAGATAAAACATGAAGTCTTCTGCAAAGTTGACTTTATGAAAAGATAATGTTAAACTGAGGAAAGCTTACAGGGGGAGAGTTAAAAAACTCATCTGGAAAAACATGGAAATAACAGTTTTTTCAGGATCTGATAAGGAGGACTATAATGAAACGTAAGGTTTTATCCGTATTATTTGCTACAGTTCTGACTGCTGGAATGCTGGCAGGATGTGGCAGCACAGGAAATTCATCCGATGAGTCATCGGATCAGAAAGAAGAGACGTTGGATGAGGATACATCAGAAGGTCAGAAAGGCCTGGAAGGAGAGCCAGGTTCTGATGTAGCATCTGAGAAGGAGGCAGAGAAAGCTGGATTTTCAGATTCAGCAGAAGATAGTACATCCGGTGCTGCAGATGAAGAGGACAGCAAAGATAGCAAGGATTCAGAAGATAAAGATGCAGCAGACAGTGAAGACAGCCAGGATTCTTCCAGCGATTTTTCTGACGGTTCCGAGGATGCTGCCATGGCAGGAACAACCGTGATCGACACCAGCAAGCAGCTTACTGGAACTCATCATGCTGAGATCACAGTAAAGGATTACGGTGAGATCGATGTGGAGCTGGATGCAGATACAGCACCGATCACAGTAACCAATTTTGTGAAGCTGGTGCAGGATAATTTTTATGACGGACTGACTTTCCACCGTATTATTGACGGATTTATGATCCAGGGCGGTGATCCTAATGGTGACGGAACAGGTGGAGCCAACGAGGATATCAAGGGAGAGTTTACCAATAATGGCGTGAAGAACGATATTTCCCATGTACGAGGAACGATTTCCATGGCCCGCGGCTCTGATCCTGACAGTGCAAGCTCACAGTTCTTTATCGTGCAGTCTGATTCCACATATCTGGATGGCGATTATGCAGCATTCGGACATGTAACTTCCGGAATGGATATCGTGGATAAGATATGCAAAGATGCCGAGCCTACAGATGATAACGGAAGCATTGCAGATGATCAGCAGCCGGTGATCGAGACTATCCGCATGGTTGACTGACAGGGGGACGAAGGATGCTGAAAGGGAAAACAGTACTTCTTGGAATCACAGGAAGTATTGCTGCATACAAGATTGCATATCTGGCCAGTGCACTTAAAAAGCTTCATGCAGATGTTCATGTGCTGATGACAGAGAATGCTACGAATTTTATCAATCCGATCACTTTTGAGACACTTACCGGCAATAAATGCCTGGTAGATACCTTTGACCGGAATTTCCGGTTTCAGGTGGAGCATGTATCCATTGCGAAAAAAGCTGATGTTGTGATGATCGCACCTGCAAGTGCCAATGTAATTGGAAAGATCGCCAATGGCCTTGCCGATGATATGCTTACAACAACAGTAATGGCCTGCAGATGCCAGAAGATTTTTGCGCCAGCTATGAATACTGCCATGTACGAGAATCCCATCGTGCAGGATAATATCAGGAAACTTAAGCATTATGGATATGAGGTGATCACACCGGCCAGCGGATATCTGGCCTGTGGAGATACAGGTGCGGGTAAAATGCCGGAACCGGAGATGCTTCTGGAATATATCCTTAAGGAAGCTGCTTTTGATAAAGATCTTTCCGGGAAAAAAATCCTCGTCACAGCTGGCCCGACACAGGAGGCTATTGATCCTGTCCGGTGTCTCACAAACCATTCCTCCGGAAAAATGGGCTATGCGATTGCAAAAATGGCGATGCTCCGCGGAGCAGAGGTCACGCTGGTAAGCGGATCTACTGCCATCGAGCCGCCTCTTTTTGTAAAAGTAGTTCCTGTGGTATCAGCAAAGGATATGTTTGAAGCAGTGACAGGGGCAAGTGACCAGCAGGACATTATCATCAAGGCAGCAGCAGTAGCTGACTACCGTCCGAAGCAGGTCAGTGAGGATAAAGTCAAGAAAAAAGATGATCAGGTTTCCATAGAGCTTGAGAGAACAGATGATATTCTGAAATATCTTGGACAGCATAAAAAAGATGGCCAGTTCCTCTGCGGATTTTCCATGGAAACAAAAGATATGATCGGTAATTCCAGAGCCAAACTTGAGAAGAAAAACCTGGATATGGTGGCTGCCAACAACCTGAAAGTGGAAGGCGCAGGTTTCCAGGGCGACACCAATGTTCTGACTCTGATTACACAGGATGAGGAAGTGTCACTCCCGCTTATGAGCAAGGAGGATGCAGCGTTGAAGATCCTGGATAAAATTGTCTCACTTATGAAATAAGCGGGATCGTAACACGGAAATGACCGGACCATTCTGAAAAATATCCGGTCGCTGTTTAAGTAAAGCGGAAAAATAAAAATACATATCCGTTTTCCATCACCGTATTGTATCCGTAAAGAAAATATCCGGTTATGTTTGTATATCTGAGGGATTTTTTTCAAAGCGGAACGGTAACAAGGAGGAAGAAAGAAATGAAAAGCAACAGATTTACAACAGCGCAGCTTACGTTACTTGGCCTGATGGCAGCAATTCTTCTGCTGATGGCTTACACACCGCTTGGGTATCTGAACATCGGGCCATTGGCGATTTCTTTTAATGTGATCCCGGTAGCGATCAGTGCAGTGGTTCTTGGTCCTGTTGGCGGAGCAGTGGCAGGTGCGATCTTCGGACTTACCAGTTTTCTGCAGTGTATCGGCGTTGGCGGTTCCAGTGCAATGGGAGTTGTGCTCTTCGGTATCAATCCGGTATTTGCTTTTATCCAGCGTTTTGTACCACGGCTTCTGGATGGTATCTGCCTTGGATTTATTTTTAAAGGCATGCGGAAAGTCAGCAATACCTATGTGGCATGTGCAGTGACAGGATTCTTTTCAGCATTTCTGAACACACTGTTCTTTATGGCTGCTCTTGTAGGATTGTTTGGAAATACCGATTATGTTAAAAATCTGATGGGCGGTCACAACATTATTATCGGATGCTGCCTGATGGTAGGTATCAATGCTGTCTGCGAGATGATCTCTTCTACAGTGATCACAGGGGCAGTAGGTGCAGCACTTTCCAAAGCGCATTTGATTCCGGCGGCACAGATCAGCCGGCAGCAAGCATGATTATTTTGTAAAAAAGACGGGAAAAGAAAATTATGATTTTAGCAATTGATATTGGAAATACAAACATTGTTGTCGGATGTATCGATGACAATAAAACATATTTTATTGAGCGGCTTTCTACGGTACGGACTAAAACTGAGCTGGAATATGCCGTTGATCTGAAAACTGTATTAGACATTTACCATATCAAAAAAACAGATATTGAAGGATGTATCATTTCATCTGTTGTTCCGCAGATCACCAATATTGCGAAACTGGCAGCAGAAAAGATACTCAAGAAAGAGGTTATGGTTCTTGGCCCTGGAGTTAAGACTGGGTTAAATATCATGATGGATAATCCAGGACAGCTGGGAGCTGATCTTGTGGCCAATGCTGTGGCAGGATTAAATGAATATCCGGTTCCGTTTATTGTGATCGATATGGGAACAGCAACAACAGTTTCTGTTGTCAACAGTAAGAAACAGTACATTGGCGGTATGATCATGCCGGGAATTGGAATTTCCCTGGATGCCCTGACTGCAAGAGCTTCCCAGCTCAGCGGAATCAGCATCGACGCACCGAAGCATGTTCTTGGAAAAAATACCATTGAATGTATGAAGAGCGGCGTGCTTTACAGCAATGCGGCAGCAATTGACGGAATTGTTGACAGAGTAGAGGAAGAGCTTGGCGAGAAGGCAACTGTGATCGCTACAGGCGGCCTGGCGAAAAAGATCGTTTCTCACTGTAAGAAAGATGTTATCCTGGATGAGGATCTTCTTCTCAAAGGACTTCTTGTGATCTATAAGAAAAATAAATAAAAAGAAATAAATGATCAGCTGTCTGGAGCACAGAGAAATTTTCAAAAAAGAACTCTGTATCCTGGCAGCTGATTTTGTTATAAAAAAGCTCTTTCGCGGAAAGCATCTTGAAAGTCTTTCGGTACAGGTGCCAGAAAACGCATAGGTTTCCCTGTTATAGGATGGGTAAATTCCAGCTGAAAAGAGTGGAGGGCCTGCCTGCTGATCCTGTCAAAAACCGGATGATAGAGAAAATCACCTGGAAGCGGACATCCGATGTATTTCATATGAACACGGATCTGATGGGTTCGTCCAGTGTCCAGATGAAGTTCGACAAGAGAATATCCATCACTGACTGCCAGCCGTTCATAATGGGTAATGGCAGTTTCTCCATGCTCGAAATTTACTTCCCTAGTAATTACAGAATCATCCATTCTTGTGATCGGAGCGGAAATGGTGCCTTTTTCAGGAGTGATTCCATCGGTGAGTGCCAGATAGATGCGCCGGATCTGGCGCTGCTTCATCTGAGCGGAAAGCAGTGCACCGCTGAGAGGATTTTTTGCCAGAACAAGAACGCCTGTGGTATCACGGTCCAGACGGTTGATGCACCGGTAAACGAAACTTTCGTTCTTCTGTTTATAATACCAGGCAACTCCGTTGGCGAGGGTGTTTTCATAATTTCCGACTGAAGGATGAACCGGCATATCTGAGGGCTTATTGAGAACCAGAATATCCTCATCCTCATAGAGGATGTTTAAGGGAATATTTACCGGGATAATAGACTCTTCTGATCCGATTTCTTCGGGAACAAGAATTCTAAGAATATCATGCTCTTTGAGAACAGTTCTGCCAAAAGCAGGAAACCCGTTAAGAAGAATGGCATGATCTGCCCGTTTCATAGTTGTTAATATATGTTTGGAAAAGCCACTCTTTCTGAGAAAAGTGAGAATGGAAAGACCTGCATCTTCTGCGGCAATGGTATAGTTAATAATTCTTTGCATGAAAAAAAGTTCCTTTTTCTGATCAGGGTAGATTTTTTACTGTATGCTACAGTATAACAGCTGAAAAAAATTTTTTCTACTGCAAATAGAAAAATGTCCTATCTAACGTCGGAAAAAGATTTTTAAAAATTCGTTTTATATTGATACACAGCTGCGTTTTGCATAGTTTTGCACAAAAAAATATTCAAAATCCAAGAAAAATACATAAAATATATTGGAAAAAGTAAAAGAAAAGGGTATAATGTCAAAGAAAGTGTGATTGATAAATTACAGACAAATAGGTATAAAGTCTATAAATAATCTAGGAGATGAAAGCATGGAACAGCAGCATATGTTTACGAACCGGATGATTCGTAATCTTCTGGTTCCGGTAGTGCTGGAACAGATTTTGAATTCGATAATGGGAACCGCAGATACCATGATGGTAAGCAATGTGGGATCTGCGGCTCTTTCTGCGGTATCCCTTGTGGATTCTATCAATATATTGCTGATTCAGGCTTTTTCTGCGCTGGCAGCAGGTGGAGCTATTGTCTGCGCGCAGTATATCGGACAGAAGAATTATGAGAAGGCAAATATGTCAGCAAGGCAGGTATTGTTTATCATTACGGCAATCTCCGTTGTCGTAGCTGCTGTCTGTCTTATTTTCCAGAAACCTTTATTGCGGCTGATATTCGGTTCAGTAGAAGCGGATGTTATGCGTGCTTCTGAGACGTATTTCTTTTTTACAGCATTGTCATTTCCGTTTATAGCTTCCTATGATGCGGCGGCATCTATTTTCCGGGCACAGGAGAATACGAAAGGGCCAATGATCATCTCCATGATTTCCAATGTAATGAACATTGGCGGAAATGCCATCCTGATCTGGGTATTTCATCTGGGAGTTGCGGGGGCTGCGATCTCAACACTGGTTTCACGAGTCTTCTGCGCTGTGGTAGTTCTGTATCAGCTCAGAAAAGACAGGCAGCCGATCGTTGTGAAAGATTACCTGAAGATCCGTCCGGACTGGTCTATGATAGGAAGGATCCTTGGACTTGGTATTCCGTCAGGAATCGAGAACAGTATGTTTCAGCTGGGAAAACTTGCGATCCAGTCAACTGTTTCCACACTTGGAACAGCGGCCATTGCTGCGCAGGCTATGACAAATATCCTGGAGAATCTCAATGGAATTGCAGCAATCGGCGTAGGCGTAGGACTTATGACCATCGTCGGCCAGTGTCTTGGCGCCGGACGAAAAGATGAAGCGGTCTATTACATAAAAAAACTCTGCGTGATCGCGGAGGTCGTTATCATTGTAAGCTGTCTCACTGTATATGCGCTGGCAAGACCGGTAACGATCCTTGGCGGCATGGAAAAATCCAGTGCTGCCATGTGCATCCACATGGTCACATGGATCACCATTGTAAAACCACTGGTATGGGCCATGGCCTTTGTACCAGGATACGGACTCCGGGCAGCGGGAGATGTAAAATTCTCCATGATCACATCATGCTGCACCATGTGGGCCTGCAGGTTCTGCCTCTGTGTATTCCTCATAAGAGTCTTAGGCTTCGGCCCAATGGGAGTCTGGATCGGAATGTTCGCCGACTGGACAGTACGAGGAATCATATTCACCTGGAGATTCCACAGCCGGCGGTGGTTGAAGCACAAGGTAATTTGAGAAATTGCCGTTATGATCCCAAAGTCTTTGGTGGGGTGTTAATGTTTGGAAAACGTAAGAAAAACCGTAAGGGGGACCATCTCAGAGTTGCGAAGCCCGAAGGTCCCCCTTACAACCCCCTTCTTGGGCACGCCTGAATCTACGCTATGGCAATGAAACGTTTTCGTAAGGGTGTATGTATTCGACGTTATTGGAAATGAAACGTCGAGCCGATTTATCGCAGCGGACGAGAAAGCGGCCTGCGCAGCAGGCCTATTCTCTGGTACAGGACAGCCTGCCACGCAGGCGCTTCCGTCCCCCGCCATTAACCTAACACCCAACCAACATCGGCACAACGCTACACTCCCAATACCGCCGAATACATCCCCCCTCAAAGCATTACACAGCCAACACCGCAGCACAACTGCGTGCCCAGAGGGGAGGAGCGCGAGGAGGGGAAACGGGCTTCGCAACTCCGAGTGCCTCCCCTCCTCGCAAACTTCCACAGCTTAAAAAGCAGAACTATATTTCAAAAAAGTAAAACACACAAATAAAAAATTTTCCTACAAAAAACTCATTTAATAAAAAGGAGGTGCCAATGCAATATGACGGGTCTGGAAGATAAATACATTATAAAAAACAACAAACGCCTCCGCTACGGCTACACCACCGGTTCCTGCGCAGCAGGGGCAACACGCGGCGCAGCCAGAATGCTTCTCTCAGGAGCATCTCTTTCAGAAGTAGAACTCCAAACCCCAAAGGGAATCACCCTGAACCTTAAGCTCCACGATATTACCGCAGGTGAAAATTACATATCCTGCGCAGTCCAGAAAGACGCAGGGGACGACCCCGACACCACCAACGGTATCCTGGTCTACGCAAAAGTCGAAAAGATTTCCGCTGAAACAGCGAAAAACATTATAGATAATCAAAATACAGATTCCAAAAAAGTAACCATTCATTCCAACATCATCCTGGACGGCGGCATTGGTGTAGGCCGTGTCATGAAACCTGGCCTTTCCCAGAAGGTGGGTGAAGCAGCTATCAACCCGGTTCCGAAGGCAATGATCCTTAGGGAAGCGGAAGAAGCAGCCCAGGAATATGATTACGAAGGGTATCTGAAGATCACTATTTCTGTACCAGAGGGAGAAGAAATCGCAAAGAAAACCTTCAACCCACGCCTTGGAATCATGGGAGGTATCTCCATCCTTGGAACCAGCGGCATTGTGGAACCAATGAGTGAGCGAGCTCTGATCGCCAGCATCCAGGTGGAAATGAAGCAGCATTTCTGCCAGGGAGAGAGTTACATTCTGGTGACACCGGGAAATTATGGGGCTGATTATCTCCGGGAACATATGACGATTCCTTTTGACAATAATATCAAATGCAGCAATTATGTAGGAGAAACCATAGATATGGCAATAGATATGGGCGTCAAAGGCATCCTTTTTGTAGCCCATATCGGTAAATTTGTAAAAGTTGCAGCAGGAATCATGAATACGCATTCTCACTGCGCAGATGGCAGAATGGAAGTTCTATGTGCAAGTGCCATACGTGCAGGTGGTACACTGGAATGTGCCAGAGAAATCCTGGAAGCAGGAACAACCGATGAAGCCCTGGCTGTTCTTGACAGATACGGGATCCTGAAGGAAACGATGGCCATTGTTATGGAGAAGATACAGTTTTATCTGGATCACCGCTCCTATGAGCAGATCCTTCTGGGAGCAGTAGTATTTTCTAATGTATACGGTCTGCTGGGTCAGACCCGGGATGCCAAGAAGCTGATGGA
>CAVBVT010000024.1:0-17204 GCA_963598855.1 Eggerthellaceae bacterium | reverse complement strand
CGATTCAGGAGCAGGCTGGCGAGGAAGATTTTTCCGGATCATGAAATAATAAGATGATTTGGTTGAAACAGGTGAGTTTCTGGGCTTTGCGAGATGCAATAACCGATAAGCAGGGACTTGCTTTATGGAAAAGTATATAATAATCACATATAACAGGAGGAAATAAAAAATGGCAGGTAAATTATACGGCATAGGTGTAGGACCGGGAGACCCGGAACTTCTCACTTTAAAGGCTCTTCGCCTTGTAAAAGAAGCAGATGTAGTGGTACTTCCGGGAAAAGTTCCGGAAGATACCGTAGCATTTAAGATCGTAGAAGGTGCATATCCGGAACTCGGGAAAAAAGAACTCCTTGCAGTTCCGTTCCCAATGTCAAAAGATCCGGAGGTGCTGAAAAGCTATCACGATGCAGGCGCAGAGAAAGTTAAGGCAGTTCTTGACCAGGGAAAAAATGTAGCCTTTCTTACCCTTGGTGATCCGACTGTATATTCCACATATCTTTACGTGCATCACAGACTTGTAGCACAGGGATATGACACAGAGATCGTCTGTGGAATCACATCATTCTGTGCAGTGTCCGCACGTCTGAACACAGGACTTGTGGAGAAGGCAGAGCCTCTTCACGTGATCCCGGCTTCCTATCAGATTGAGGATGCACTGAAGCTTCCTGGAACCAAGGTTCTTATGAAAGCCGGAAAGAAAATGAAAGATGTAAAAGCTGAGCTCCTTGCACAGGGTGCAGAAGCTATGATGATCGAAAACTGCGGCATGCCGGATGAGAAGATCTACAGAACTGTGGAAGAGATCCCGGAAGATGCAGGATATTATTCACTGATCATTATCAAAGAAAATAAAGAAAGGACTGAAGAATAGATTATGGTACATTTTGTAGGAGCAGGTCCGGGAGCACCGGATCTTATCACAGTAAGAGGAAAACAGTATCTGGAGGAAGCAGATGTGATCATCTATGCAGGATCACTTGTCAATCCCCAGCTTCTGGAATATTCAAAAGATGTGTGCACCATCCACAACAGTGCAAAAATGACTCTGGAAGAAGTAATTTCCGTTATGGAGAGAGCAGAAGCAGAGGGAAAGATGACTGTCCGCCTTCACACAGGAGATCCTTGTATCTACGGTGCGATCCGTGAGCAGATGGATATTCTGGATGAAAAGGGAATTCCATATGATTCCTGTCCAGGTGTCAGCGCATTCTGCGGAGCTGCATCTGCACTGAATCTGGAGTATACACTTCCGGATATTTCCCAGAGTGTGATCATCACCAGAATGGAAGGAAGAACACCAGTACCTGCAAAAGAAAGCATCCAGTCTTTTGCAGCGCACAATGCAACAATGGTTATCTTCCTGAGCACAGGTATGCTGGAAGAGCTGAGCCGCAGACTTGTTGAGGGCGGATACCGTGAGGATACACCGGCAGCTATCGTTTACAAGGCAACCTGGCCGGATGAGAAGAAATTCATCTGTACAGTAGGAACTCTTGCGCAGACAGCAAAAGAGAACAACATCACAAAAACAGCACTGATGCTGGTTGGTGATGCAGTAAATGCAGCACATTATGACAGATCCAAGCTTTATGATCCGGGATTTACAACAGAATTCCGTGAAGCTACGAAATAAGATATGAACATTGCGATTATTTGCTTCAGCATGACAGGACTGGAGACAGGGGAAAAACTTCAAAAAGCATTAACAGAAGCAGGAGAGCAGGTCACACTGGCAAAAAAGAGCCGCTATCTTCCGGACTCTATCGCTGTTTCCACTTCCCAGTGGGCAGGAGAACAGTTTCAGTCAGGAAAAGACGGCGTGATTTTTATCGGTGCCTGCGGGATCGCGGTTCGCAGCATTGCTCCATACATTGTTGGGAAAAAAACAGACCCGGCAGTTCTTGTGGTCGATGAGTGCGGAAATTTTGTGATCTCCCTTCTTTCGGGTCATCTGGGAGGAGCCAATGAGCTGGCATTTCGCTGTGCTGGATATCTTGGAGCAACGCCGGTCGTCACTACGGCGACAGATCTTCACAGCCGCTTTGCAGTAGATGTTTTTGCAAAAAAGAACGGGTGTGCCATTTTTCATATGAAAGCAGCCAAGGAAGCATCCGCAGCACTTCTGGCAGGAGAAAAGATCGGTTTTTACAGCGAATTCCCCTGGGAGGGAGAGCTGCCGGAGGGATTGATCTTATGCGACAGAGATGGCAAGCCACTGCACAGGGAGAAATGCGATCATCTGGCAGAAACTAAGGTGCAGGATAAATCCTCAGTCAGGCCAGATAATACAGGAGTCCTGGATAATGCAGGAATTTCAGATGATGCAGAAATTCAGACTGTATTATTCGAAACCGGCATCGCAGTAACTATCTACAGAAACTGCCTGCCATTTCCAAACACAGTCCACGTAGTTCCGCCATCTGCAGTTTTAGGTATGGGCTGCCGCAGAGGAAAAGAAGCAGCGCCCATTCAGGAAGCAGCAGAGGAATGTCTGAAGGAAGCAGATATATACAAAGAGGCTCTTTGTGCCATTGCAAGTATTGATCTGAAAAAAGAAGAACCCGGTCTTCTGGCTTTATCAGAAGCCTGGAACCTTCCATTTCAGACGTTTACGGAAGAAGAGCTGAAAGCAGTAAAAGGAGAATTTACTCCGTCTAAATTTGTCAAAAAAATAACAGGTGTGGATAATGTCTGTGAGCGAAGCGCAGTGCTGGCAAGCGGGCAAGGTACACTGATCAGAAAAAAAACAGGCCGGGACGGTGTGACCACCGCTCTTGCAGCCGGAAATCGGAGGATACATTTTGAGTAAAATTTATGTTGTGGGAATTGGCCCGGGTGCATACGACCAGATGACTGGAAGAGCGATCCGTGCATTGAATGAAAGTGATGTGATCATCGGCTATACTGTATATGTTGACCTTGTAAAAGAGTATTTTGCAGGAAAAGAATTCATGACCACACCGATGAAAAAAGAGGTAGACCGCTGTGTACTTGCTTTTGAGGAAGCAAAAAAAGGCAGGACGGTTTCCATGATCTGCAGCGGAGATGCAGGTGTATACGGCATGGCAGGCCTGATGTATGAGGTTGGAGAAAACTATCCGGATGTAGAACTTACCATTATTCCGGGAGTTACCGCAGCAACAGGCGGAGCAGCAGTTCTTGGCGCACCGTTGATCCACGACTTCTGTCTTATCAGCTTAAGTGATCTTCTTACTCCGTGGGAAAAGATCGAGGCAAGACTTCTTGCAGCTGCACAGGCTGATTTTGTAGTGTGCCTCTACAATCCGTCCAGCAGAAAGCGTAAAGATTATCTTCAGAAAGCATGTGATCTGATGATGAAATATAAATCCCCTGATACAGTCTGCGGTACTGTTGCACAGATCGCAAGAGACGGCGAGACTGCACAGGTTATGACCTTAAAAGAACTTCGCGACACAGAAGTAGATATGTTTACCACCGTCTTTGTGGGAAATTCCCAGACAAAGAATATCGGCGGCAAGATGGTAACACCAAGGGGATATAAGAATGTATAAAGCCATTGTTTTTGCCGGCACAACAGAAGGCTACGCGATCTGCAATTTCCTTGCAGAGAACGGAGTTTCTGTTTATGCCTGTGCAGCTACGGAGTATGGCGGTTCCCTTCTTGAGGAAAATTCGTTCCTCCATGTCAGTGCCGGAAGGCTGAAAACAGAAGATATGGAGACGCTTTTCCATGAGGAAGCCCCGGAGATCGTTCTGGATGCCACACATCCGTATGCAGCAGAAGTAACAAAAAATATCCGGAAAGCCTGCGAAAATGCAGGGGTAAGATATCAGAGAGTTCTTCGTCCGGAAGGAGACAAAAGCAGTGAAGCTGTTTATGTGGAGAGCGCGGAAAAAGCAGCAGAATTTCTGTCCGGAACAGAGGGGAATATTTTTCTCACAACAGGCAGCAAGGAATTGGCGAAGTTTACTGTGATCCCGGATTACAAAGAGCGTCTTTTTGCCCGGGTGCTGTCTATCCCGTCTGTGATCCAGTCTTGCGCGGAGATTGGTGTTGAGGGAAAACATCTCATAGGTATGCAGGGACCTTTTTCCGCAGAGATCAATGAGGCTATGCTGCGTCAGTTTCAGTGCAGCTACCTGGTGACAAAGGATACCGGTCTTGCGGGAGGTTTTCCGGAGAAGATCGAAGCCTGTCAGAGATGTGGGGTCACACCTGTGATCATTGGCCGTCCTTTAAAAGAAGAAGGACTTTCCCTGCCTGAGGCAAGAGGTTTTTTTGCGAAATTTTTCGATCTGAAGCTATCTCAGAAGATTTCCCTTGTGGGAATTGGAATGGGCGCGGAGAAAACACTGACTCTGGAAGGAAAGCAAGCTTTTGATGAGGCGGAGCTTCTTATTGGGGCGAAACGGATGACAGAAGCCGTACAGAAGCCAGGCCAGAAGGTTCTACATGAATACCGCAGTGAGAAGATCGTGGAATACATCAAGGCTCATCCTGAGTACCGTACAGTTGCCATTGCTCTTTCCGGAGATGTGGGATTTTACAGCGGTGCAAAGAAACTGATAGATCTTCTGGAAGGCCATGTGGAAGTGATCTGCGGAATTTCATCCGTTGTATATTTTATGGCAAAGATCGGTCTTTCCTGGGATGACGCGAAGATCGTCAGTGCCCATGGCAGGAAATGCAATCTTGTATCACTGATCCGCCATAATCCGAAAGTATTTTCCATTCTTGGAACAGAGGACGGAGTGGCATCCCTTGCAAAGAAGCTGGTGTACTACGGAATGGGAGATGTTACCCTTTATGTAGGAGAAAATCTTTCCTATGAAAACGAGAAGATCTTCCATGATAAAGCAAAGAACCTTACAGAATATCGTGGAGATGCCTTAAGTGTGGTAACTGCATACAACGAGGATGCGGCACCTTTAAATGCCGTACACGGGATCCGTGATGAGGAATTTTTGCGGGGTAAAGCACCTATGACAAAAGAAGAGGTGCGTACAGTTTCTCTTTCCAAGCTGCGTCTTGCAGAAGATTCCGTATGCTACGATGTAGGAGCTGGTACGGGTTCTGTTTCTGTTGAGATGGCTCTTCGGGCATGGAACGGAGAGGTCTATGCGATCGAAAAGAAAGAGGATGCCCTGGGGCTTCTGAAGGAGAATAAGCAGAAATTTGCAGTGGATAATCTGAAGATCATACCTGGAACTGCACCGGAGGCTATGGTGGAACTGCCTGTTCCGACCCATGCGTTTATCGGCGGCTCCTCAGGAAATATGAATGAGATCGTAAAACTTCTTCTGGAAAAAAATCCGAAGGTGCGGATCGTGATCAACTGTATCACACTGGAAACTGTGACAGAAGCCATGAATGCTATCCGTGATTTTGATCTGACAGATGTGGATATCGTGCAGCTTGGTGCAGCCAGATCCAAATCTATTGGAAGATATCATATGATGATGGGCGAGAACCCGATCTACATTATTTCCTGCAGCGGAAGAGGGGAGGAAGTTTAAGTGAAGATTCCAAGAGTGCTTCTTGCAGCAGGAGCCAGCGGAAGCGGAAAAACTTTGATCACCTGCGGCCTTCTTCAGGCTCTGGTGAACCGGAATTTAAAAACAGCTTCTTTCAAATGCGGGCCGGATTATATTGATCCTATGTTCCACAGCCGTGTTATTGGAACGAAATCGCGAAATCTGGACACTTTTTTTACAGGAGAAGACAGAACAAGATATCTTCTGGCAAAAAACGCCGCAGGTTATGACATAGCGGTGATGGAAGGCGTTATGGGTTATTATGACGGTGTAGCGGGAACCACTACGAAAGCCAGTGCCTATGATCTGGCTTCCACCACAGATACGCCGGTGATCCTGATCGTCAACAGCCGCGGGATGAGCGTATCTCTGGCTGCTTATGTAAAAGGATTCCTGGAATATAAGAAGGACAGCCACATCAGAGGAGTGATTTTCAACCAGATGTCTCCCATGCTGTATCCCAGGATGAAGGCACTACTGGAAGAAGAATTATCCGTAAAAGTTCTGGGCTATGTTCCGAAAGTGGAGGATTGTGTGATCGAGAGCCGCCACTTAGGGCTTGTACTTCCGGAAGAGATCCCGGAGCTGAAAAGCCGTCTTCAGAAGCTTTCCGAAGTGCTGGAAAAAACTCTGGATATTGACGGGATCCTTGCTCTCGCAGAAGAAGCACCGGAGCTTGAGACATCCGCAGATCTTAAAAGAGAGAATACGGCATTCGGTTATCATACAGATGAAAAAGTGCGCATCGGTGTGGCCGATGACGAAGCGTTCTGCTTCTTTTATGCAGATAATTTCAGCCTTCTGGAACAGATGGGCGCAGAACTTATACATTTTTCCCCTATTCATGACAGCAGCCTTCCGGAAGATCTGGATGGACTTCTGTTCTGCGGCGGCTATCCGGAATTAAACGGAGAGGCACTGGAGAACAACCAGGCTATGTGCACTGCAGTCCGGGAAGCCATTGCAGGAGGAATGCCCTGTCTTGCAGAATGCGGTGGTTTTATGTATCTTCATCAGGAGATGGAGGATATGGATGGAAAATTCCGTAAACTCTGCGGAGTGATTCCTGGAAAAGCGTTTCGGACACCGAAGCTGAACCGGTTTGGCTATATCACTCTTGCAGAAAAAGAGGATACGGGACTTGGGGAGATTCCTGCTCATGAATTCCATTATTTTGATTCCACCAACTGCGGAGAAGATTTCCATGCAACGAAACCGGCATCAAAGCGAGGCTGGGACTGCATTCATAAAGAAGGCCGTCTGATAGCAGGATTCCCTCATCTTTATTATTATGGAAATCCGGAAGTTCCGGCGCGCTTCCTTAACAATGCGCAGGATTACAAGAAGGAACGGAGGCAGAGAAAACATGCTGAAATATAGTCTGTCGGCACTTGCCATCGGTTTTGTGCTGGATCTTCTTATCGGAGATCCGAGATGGCTGTACCATCCCATCTGTGTGATCGGAAATCTGATCGCAGTACTGGAAAAAGCGATCCGCAAAATTTTTCCAAAAAGCAATGGAGGCGAGCTGACAGGAGGTTTCGTGATGGTAGTTCTGATCTGTCTGTTCAGCGGCGGCGTACCGCTTCTTGTCCTTCATTATCTTTACCGTTTTCTGCCTATGGCAGGTTTTGTGCTGGAGTCCTTCTGGTGCTATCAGCTTCTGGCGACACGTTCTCTGAAAGATGAGAGCATGAAAGTTTATGACCGTCTGAAAAACGGAACTCTGGATGAAGCACGTTATGCAGTTTCCATGATCGTTGGACGTGACACCAAGGAGCTGACAGAAACCGGTGTTACAAAAGCAGCAGTAGAAACGGTTGCAGAGAATGCTTCCGATGGTGTGATTGCCCCGATGTTCTATATGGCTGTTGGCGGCGTGCCGCTGATGTTCCTTTATAAAGGTATCAACACCATGGATTCCATGCTTGGATACAAGAATGACAAATACCTGTATTTTGGCCGTGTGGCGGCGAAGCTGGATGATGTGGCCAACTATATCCCGGCCAGGATCTCAGGATGGCTGATGGTAGCAGGAACTGTTTTTACAGGAATGGATACAAAAAATGCGGCGAAGATCTATCGTAGAGACCGCCGCAACCACGCAAGTCCCAATTCAGCACAGACAGAGGCTGCCATGGCTGGTGCCCTGGATGTACAGCTTGCGGGAAATGCGTATTATTTTGGAAAATTATATGAAAAACCAACGATTGGTGATCCCATCCGTCCCGTAGAGCCGGAGGATATCAAAAGGGCCAATCATCTGATGTATGCGGCATCAACACTGGGAGTTGTCGTATTTCTCCTGATCAGCGGAGCAGTCCGGATGCTGTTTTTCTGATCAGAAAGAATTATGGCGTTTGGGAAATCAACAAAGTGAAACATACAGGAGAGTGACCAATGACTAAACACATACATGGAGGAGACGTTTACAAATACAAAAACTGCCTTGATTTTTCTGCGAATCTGAATCCTCTGGGAACACCGGAAAGTGTGAAGCAGGCTATCCGTGACAGCCTGGATCATATTGCCGAGTATCCGCAGGTGGGAAGTGAACTTCTAAGAGAAAAGATCGCAGAATATGAAGGCGTTAAGACAGAAGAAGTGGTTTGCGGAAACGGTGCGGCAGAGGTGATCTTTACCCTGTGCCGTGCGGTAAATCCGAAGAAAGCCCTGATCCCGGCACCTACATTTGCAGAGTACGGCCAGGCACTGGCAAGTACAGGATGTGAGTTGGAATATTACATGCTTACTGAGAATGAGGGATTTGTGCTGGGAGAATCTTATCTGGATATTCTGCATAAAGGTCTGGATATGGCATTTCTCTGCAATCCCAATAATCCTACAGGCATGCTGATCCCACACCGCCTTTTAAAAAAGATACTGGAGAAGTGCAGGAAACTGGGGATCCTTCTTGTTGTAGATGAGTGTTTCCTTGATTTTGTAAAAGAACCGAAGGAATATTCCCTGAAACGGTCACTTTCCGGGTTTAACAATCTTTTTATCCTGAAAGCATTCACAAAAAGGTACGCCATGGCTGGGGTACGTCTGGGTTACGGTCTTTGTTCCAACCGTGATCTTCTGGATAAGATGGAACGGAATGTTCAGCCCTGGAGCGTTTCCACAATGGCCCAGGCAGCTGGTATCCAGGCACTTACAGAAACCGAATATGTGGAAAAAGGACGCCAGCTTGTTTTCAGGGAGTCACAGTGGCTGAAAGAAGAGATGACCCGCATCGGGTATAAGGTATTTCCGTCAGAAGCCAATTATATTTTCTTCAAGGGACCGGAGGAACTTTTTGATTTTTGTCTGCGAAAAAGGATCGTGATCCGCGACTGCAGCAATTATCCGGGGCTTACCAAAGGTTATTACAGGATCGCTGTAAAGAAGCATGAAGAAAATGTAAAACTGATCGAAGTACTTGAGGGAGGTATATTATGGCAAAAGCAATAATGGTACAGGGAACCATGTCCAATGCCGGAAAGAGCCTGCTGGCAGCAGGTCTTTGCAGGATCTTTAAGCAGGACGGATACAAGGTGGCTCCCTTTAAATCACAGAATATGGCACTGAATTCCTTCATCACGGAAGACGGCCTGGAGATGGGACGTGCACAGGTTATGCAGGCTGAGGCAGCAGGAATCAAACCTTCAGTTCTTATGAATCCCATCCTTCTGAAACCTACCAATGATGTAGGTTCCCAGGTGATCGTAAACGGTGAAGTTCTTGGAACTATGAGTGCCAGAGATTATTTCAAATACAAGAAGAAACTTGTTCCGGATGTGATGAAAGCCTACAATGCCCTTGCAGCCGAAAACGATATCATCGTTATCGAAGGCGCAGGAAGTCCGGCTGAGATCAATCTCAAGGATGAGGACATTGTAAATATGGGAATGGCGAAGATGGCCAAAGCACCGGTACTTCTTGTAGGAGATATTGACAGAGGCGGGGTTTTTGCACAGCTGATCGGAACTGTGGAGCTTCTGGAAGAAGATGAAAAAGCTATGGTCAAAGGCCTTATCATCAACAAGTTCCGCGGAGATAAGACCATCCTTGATCCAGGCGTGGAGATGCTGGAAGAGCGAAGCGGCATTCCGGTAGTTGGTGTAGCACCTTATCTGGATATCCAGGTGGAAGATGAGGACAGCCTGACAGAACGTTTTGACAGAAAACAGGAAGCAGGAGTGATCGATATCGCGGTGATCCGTACGCCAAGGATCTCTAACTTTACAGATTTCAATCCGTTCGAGAGTATCCCGGGAGTTTCCCTCCGCTATGTGAAACATCCAAGAGATCTTCATTCTCCGGACATGATCATCCTGCCGGGAACCAAGAACACAATGGGCGATCTGATCTGGATGAGGGAAAGCGGCATGGAAGCAGCAGTTCTTAAAGAAGCTTCCAGAGGAAAGCTGATCTTTGGTGTCTGCGGCGGCTACCAGATGCTTGGCGAGACTTTAAGCGACCCTCATGGTGTGGAGAACGGCGGTTCCATGAAAGGTATGGGACTTCTTCCTATGGATACAGTGTTTGCAGAGAAGAAAACAAGAACAAGGGTACAGGGACATTTCGGAGAGCTTTCCGGTGTGTTTGCACCTCTTTCCGGCGCAGAAGTAGAAGGCTATGAGATCCATATGGGCGAGAGTATCCTGAAAGGGGAAGCAGGTACAGCTACCAGGATCACAGACAGCGTCAGCGGCGAGAAGAAAGAAGAAGGTGCTTTTGCAGGAAATGTCTGCGGAACTTATATCCACGGAGTTTTTGACAAAGAGGAATCAGCAGAAGCGATCATCCGTGTGATCGGTGAGAAAAAAGGCATTGATGTGGAAAATATGACAGGTGTTGACTTTGCGGCATTCAAGGAACAGCAGTACGATATCCTGGCAGCAGAGCTTCGAAAACATATGGATATGAAAAAAATCTATGAGATTCTGGAAAACGGGATTACGGAGGAAGAAGAGAAATGAAAGTAGAGCTTGAAAATGTAAAACCTATGGAGATCGAAAAAAGAAGTTTCGAGATCATCACAGAGGAACTTGGTGATACTCCTCTGATCCCTGGTACAGAACTGATCGTAAAACGCTGCATCCACACAAGTGCAGATTTTGATTATGCAAAAAATCTCTGCTTTTCCGAAGATGCTGTAGAACATGCACTGGAAGCTATCCGCAATGGTGCGTGCATTGTAACAGACACGCAGATGGCAAAAGCAGGGATCAATAAACGTGCACTTGCAAGATACGGCGGTGAGGCATTTTGTTTTATGTCTGATGAAGATGTTGCCGCAATGGCAAAAAAGAACGGAACAACAAGAGCTACAGCCAGTATGGACAAAGCAGCATCCATGAATGAGAAGCTGATCTTTGCCATTGGAAATGCACCGACAGCTCTGGTCCGTCTCTATGAACTGATCGAAGAAGGAAAAATTTCCCCGGAACTGATCATCGGCGTGCCGGTTGGATTCGTAAATGTAGTACAGTCCAAGGAGCTGATCATGCACGCAGATGTACCTTACATTGTTGCAAAAGGACGCAAAGGCGGAAGCAACATTGCAGCGTGCATTGTGAACGCACTGCTTTATATGATCGATAACAGAAGAGACTGATAACATAACCTAAAGATTATCTACCACGCTTTTCAGAAGCTGACAGGCAGGCAGAAAATCTTTCACCGGAATGGAAGAACAGGAAAGAACGAGGGTAATATCGTTCGCTGTTTCTTTTAAGATTTCCAAGCGCAGCCCCTGTAAGTGGGCTGCCTTTTTTAATTGTTCGCCTGTGGATGGACAGGGGATGGTAAGGGCCAGGCTGGTACCTGCTGCCCCTGTTATGATCTGGCAGCTTTTTCCAAAAGTATTCTTCACGGCAGCAGTGAGAGCCTTCAGTTTCTGTGCATAAAGGCGGCGGAGCTTTCTTGTCTGGGAAAGCATGTGGCCGTCCCGGATAAACTGACAGAGAGCAATCTGTTCTGCCTTGGAAGCTGTCTGATTATAGCGGGCAGCTTTTTTTTCGTATAATTCCCGGAGGGACGGAGGCAGGACCATGAAGCTGACACGGATGGAAGGAAGCAGCAGTCTGGAAAAAGATCCGATATAGACTACATTTTCCCCGCCTGCAAGTCCGAACAGAGATGGAGTGGGCTTCTGGAGATAAACGAATTCGTTTTCGAAATCATCTTCAATGATCAGGTGTCCGTTGGTCTCGGCGTGGCGGATCAGTTCCAGACGACGCTTCACAGGCATGATCTCTCCCCATTTCGTCATATGCGCAGGTGATACGTAGATTACATCGCAGGTTTTGTCACGGTAATGGACATCAAATCCGTAATCCTCAAAAACTGTGCTGCCCTGGATAAAAGACGGGGTAGGGAACGAAACGGTCTTACGTTCATGGATCAGGGGGCAGAGGATCTGGAGAAGACTCTGGAGACCGGCACCAACCACAATATCGTCTGGAGAGCAGATCACGTTCCTTCGCTCCCGGATGTAATCGGAGAGAACTTCACGGAAATCTTTTTCCCCCTGAGGTTCTCCGTAGGAAAGCATACGTTCATCCTGGCGGAGTGCACTTTTGATATAACGCTGCCACAGGTCGAAGCGGAAACTCTCCCTGTCAACGCCGGAGGAGGCGAAATCGTAAATACAGGGAATGGTATCCTGGGTGTGTTTTTCCTGTGTATGTGGGTGCTGTTTTCTGGCAATATCGGTAACATAGTAGCCGCTCTGGGCTCTTGCGATAATGTAGCCGTCTGCGGCAAGCTGGAGATAGGCATTCTCAATGGTAGTGCGGCTCAGCTTAAGCTCCTGGGCGCATTTGCGAAGGGATGGCATCTTGCTGCCCGGGAGAAGGCGGTTCTCCATGATCAGTTTCCGGTAGTAGTGATACACTTCCAGATAGAGATGTTCTTTCTTATGTTCTGCTGATATATTTAACATGGGTATGGTAATTTCCTTCCAAAAATGATTGCGTAAACCTGACAATATATTCTATAATAATACAGAAAAAAACTCAAGACTGGAGAAATAAGATGAAGAAAATAGCAGTGATCAATGATCTTTCCGGGCTGGGGAAATGTTCACTTACAGCAGCGATCCCTGTGATCTCGGTGATGGGAGTGCAGGCATGTCCTTTTCCTACCGCTGTTTTAAGTAATCAGACAGGCTACGAAACTTATTTCTGTGAGGATTTCACAGATCATATGGAACCATATATGGAACAGTGGAAAGAGAGAGGATTTGTCCCTGACGGAATTTACACGGGATTTCTTTCCGATGAGAAACAGGCAGATAAGATCCTGAAATTTATGGATACATTTGCAGGGGAAGATACGCTGATCCTTACAGATCCTGTAATGGGAGATGATGGAGAGGTATATCCGATCTATACGGAAGAACTGCGAAGACGTTTTTGTGAACTTGTGAAACGTTCCTATGTGATCACGCCTAATCTGACGGAAGCACTGATCCTTCTCTATGGAAAAGAAAAGATGGAAACAGTCTGGAAAGACTTCCAGACCATCACCGGACAGGAACGGCTGGAAGGCATCGAAGAGATCGGGCGAAGACTTTCAGAAGAATTTTCACTTTCTGCAGTTGTGATCACAGGTGTGGATCAGCAGGAAATGGGAGAGGCTGTAAAGATGGGAAATCTTGTTCTGGAGAACGGGAAATGTTCCTGGGTTTTTGCTGAGAAAGCAGGAGGCAGCTATTCAGGAACAGGAGATATTTTTGCATCGATACTTAGTGCAGGCCTGGTGAAAGGATACTCCATGGAAACCTGTGCGGATCTGGCAGTGGATTTTATTTCTGCGTCTATCAGGGATGCGATGGAAGAGGGCACTGATCGTAATGACGGTGTGTGTTTTGAACTGCATCTCGGCAGGCTGATCCGGTAGAAAATGGAATCCCACAGGGAATATCCGCTTGACTTATGGAACAGAGTGTTATTTATGGGAGGAAATATTATGATTTCAGCAGAAGAACAGAAACAGGTGCTCTCTCTTGTAAGACAGACGAAAGACCTGATCTCAAAAGAGATGAAAGATGAGGAAGTTATGGTGAAAGGTGCTGCAAACTACGTGACGAATGTGGATCTGGCTGTACAGAATTTCCTGAAAGATGAACTGGGAAAAGCTTTTCCAGAGATTGCCCTGATCGCAGAGGAGAAGGAGAACCTTGGACTTTCCAAAGAGGGAACTTACTGGATCCTGGATCCTATTGACGGAACGGCCAATCTGATCCTGGATTTCCATATGAGTGCTGTTGCGCTTGGACTTTACGAAAAAGGCGAGATCGTTTTCGGAGTTGTGTTCAATCCGTTTACAGATGAGCTGTTCCACGCAGCGAAAGGCGAAGGAGCTTACCTTAATGACAAGGCCATCCACGCATCTTCCACAGAACATTTTGGGGACGCTGTGATCTCCTATGGCTCCACACCATATACGAAATCCGAGGCAAAAAATCTCTTCCCAATTTTCTATAATATCTTTATGAAATGCGGAGATTTCCGCCGGACAGGTTCTGCAGAGCTTGATATGTGCTATGTGGCCTGCGGAAGAGAGCACGGCTACCTTGAACGGGATCTAAAACCATGGGATTACTCAGCGGGAACCATTATTGTCAGAGAAGCAGGCGGTGTGGTCAGGACCTGGAAAGGGGAAGAACCAACTTATCTGACAAATGGTGATATCCTTGCCTGTGCACCGCAGTTTGAGGAAATCTTGTTGAAAGAACTTGCATAAATCTTCAAGCAGGTGATCTTAAGATGTTATTGCATAAATAAATACCGGGATCTGCCGGAGAGAAAAAGAGCTGACCATCTAGGCCAGCTCTTCCCATTTCTCATAAAGTTCTTCCAGTTCTTCTGCGATGGCTGCTTTTTCGCGGCTGAGTTTCGTACATTCTGCCACGTTGGTACATACATCCGGGAGAACCATGGTATCATCGATTTCCTGATCTCTTGTTTCAAGCTCTTCAATGCGGGCTTCCACTTTTTTCAGCTCGGCTTCCCGTTTTCGTTTCTTTGCCTGTTCTTCCTTCATCTGCTGCCAGGAAAGCTTATTCTCAGAAACTGCTTTTTCTTCTTTGGGAGTCTCCGGGGTATTGATGTCAGGAGCATAGGCACTGGTCAGCTCTTCTTTTTTCTCAAGATAATAGTCGTAATCACCGATATAGTTTACAACTGCCTGATTGGTCAGTTCCATGATCCTGGTTGCCGTCTGATTGATAAAGTAACGGTCGTGGGATACATACAGCACAGTACCTGTATAACTTACCAGTGCTTCCTCAAGGATCTCCTTGGAGGCGATATCCAGATGATTGGTAGGCTCATCCAGGATCAGGAAGTTGGCTTCTGAGAGCATCAGCTTGGCAAGAGAGACACGGCCGCGCTCACCGCCGGAAAGAGCAGAGATTTCTTTAAATACGTCATCTCCTGTAAAAAGGAAGGCTGCCAGCATGTTGCGGATCTCAGTTTCTGTAAGCGTCGGGTAAGTATCAGAGATCTCCTGGAAGATTGTCTTATCCATATGCAGAACATGGTGTTCCTGGTCGTAATATCCGATCTGAACTTTGGAACCAAGGGAAAATTTACCTGCATCTGCATTAAGAAGACCATTGATGATCTTTAACATAGTAGTCTTGCCAGTTCCGTTGTTTCCGATCAGTGCCACACGTTCTCCACGCTTGATATCAAAGGAAATATCGGAAAAAAGTGTCTGTCCGGGAAATGCCTTGGAAAGTTCCTCTACATGAAGCACATCATTTCCGCTTAAAACACGAGGCTCCAGGGAGATACGCATCCGATCCTGGATCTCCAGCGGTTTCTCAATGCGCTGCACACGGTCCAGCATCTTCTCACGGCTCTCTGCACGTTTGATGGATTTCTCGCGGTTAAAAGATTTCAGCTTGGCAATAACTGCCTCCTGATGCTTGATATCTCTCTGCTGGTTCAGGTATGCCTTGTACTGGGCATCGCGAAGCTGTGCTTTCTTAAGTGCATAGGCAGAGTAGTTGCCGCTGTAAACGCGGGTCTCGCCAGCTTCGATCTCAACGACCTTAGTAACAACTTTATCAAGGAAATAACGGTCATGGGATACAATAAAAACAGCTCCCGGATAATTTAGAAGATAAGTCTCCAGCCAGGAAATGCTCTCCATATCCAGGTGGTTGGTAGGCTCATCCAGAAGCAGGATGTCCGGTTTGGAGAGAAGCATCTTTCCAAGAGCCACACGTGTTTTCTGGCCTCCGGAAAGCTTCTCGATCTGTTTGTCGTAATCTTCTTCTGTGAAACCGAGACCTTTTAACACACCGGTGAGTTCGCTCTTGTAAGCGTAGCCGTTCTCCAGTTCAAACTGATGGGTGAGACGGGTGTAGGTCTCCATCAGACGGTTCAGGTCGTCACCTGTGACATTGTTCATTTCCTGCTCCAGGGAGCGGATGCGGCGTTCCATATCAATGATGTGCTGCTTGGTGGTAAGAAGCTCTTCATAGATGGTGTGGTGGCCGTGGATATCCTGATACTGGGCGAGATAGCCGATATTTTTGTCCTTGGATAGAACTACGGTTCCGGAATCTGCGGAGATCTCCTGCATGATGATCCGAAGAAGTGTAGTCTTACCTGCACCGTTGCATCCGATGAGAGCCGCTTTTTCCCGGTCCTCGATATGGAAGGATGCGTTATTTAAGATAACGTTTTCACCAAAAGCTTTGCATATATTCTGACATGATAAAATCATAAAAACTGTCCTCCTGTACAAAAGATTCTGCCCCTGTCTTTAAAAAACAGGAAAAATCCTCCACCTATTATAACGGAAACTGCCGGGATTTCAAAGAAAAAATCAATTATTTGAAAAAATATGAAGAAATTTGTACATAACTCACAAGTTTGATTGACAGGAAAATATCAATTCGGTATAATTAACCTAGTGTAAGATAAGGAGGGAAACTATCGTGGATACAAAACAAATCTCGAAAGCGGTGATTAAGCGTCTGCCACGCTATTACCGCTACTTAGGAGAGCTGATGGAAGACAATGTAGAGCGTATTTCTTCCAATGAATTAAGTAAGAAGATGCATACCACAGCTTCCCAGATCCGTCAGGATCTTAATAATTTCGGCGGCTTTGGGCAGCAGGGTTATGGCTATAATGTACATTATCTTTATACGGAGATTGGTAAGATTCTGGGGTTGGATACCGTTCACCCGATGGTCATCCTGGGAGCCGGTAATCTGGGACAGGCACTTGCCAACTATGTAGATTTTGAAAAACGTGGATTTAAACTGGTAGGGATCTTTGACGTAAATCCGGTGCTTGAGGGCATTGCGGTCCGCGGACTTGAGATCCAGATGCTCAGTGAACTTCCGTTTTTCCTGAGAGAAAATAACGTAGAGATTGCCATTCTCACCCTTCCTAAGAATAAAGCCAAAGAAATGGCAGACATTCTGGTAGAGAACGGGATCAAGGCGATCTGGAATTTTGCACATCTTGATCTTGAGACACCAGATGATGTTATTGTTGAGAACGTGCATCTTTCTGAGAGTCTGATGACACTGTCTTATAATCTGAGTAAATACAGGCAGGAACATGTGGAATAGCAGAATGTAATATGTGGGGCTGCCGGAAACGGCAGCTTTCTCTATTAGGGAAAGGGAGGCAGAGAAACAGCATGAAAAAACTTGTTACCTGCGAAGA
>CAVBVT010000023.1:0-28475 GCA_963598855.1 Eggerthellaceae bacterium | reverse complement strand
AACACTTGGATTGCGGCCATTTTTAATCTACTTTACCTGCAAAAGTCAGGTTATACCGAAAAGCCCCTGTATTGTCAAGCATTCCGCGTCGAAAAAAGTGCCCTGAAAACGCAGAAAAAACCGCAGGAAATTCCAGATTTCCACACGGTTTTTCTAAGCGTTTTTTCTTATCGTTCCAGAAGCATATCTGTAAGCTTTTTCAGCTCCTCATAGCTTGCAATGTTGTTGGATTCTCTCCGGATCCCGGCACTGTGGCGCATGCCTGCTGTGTACCATGCCACATGTTTGCGCATCTCCCGGATCCCGATATATTCTCCCTTGCTCTCGATCTGGTTCCGCGCGTGGCGCAAAACCATCTCGCAGACTTCCTCCAGAGAAGGTTTCGGCAGCTTTTCCCCGGTTCGGAAATAGTGGTTCAGCTCACGAAAGATCCACGGATTTCCGCGGACTGCGCGGCCGATCATCACTGCATCACAGCCAGTTTCTTTAAACATGGCTTCTGCTGTTTCCGGGGATATGATATCTCCGTTTCCGATCACTGGAATTGTCACTGCCTCTTTCACACGACGGATAGCATCCCAGTCTGCCTGGCCGGAATAATACTGCTGCCTGGTTCTTCCATGAACTGCAATGGCTGCTGCCCCGGCATCTTCCACACGTTTCGCGATCTCCACCACATCAACAGGTGTATTCTCGTCAAAACCGATCCGAACCTTTACAGTTACAGGTTTGGAAACTGCTCCGGAAACACTGCGGACGATCTGCTCGATCAACTGCGGATTTTTCAGAAGTGCGGAACCTTCACCGTTGTTTACCACTTTCGGAACCGGGCATCCCATATTGATGTCAAGAATGTCAAAAGGACGATCCTCGATACTTTTTGCCACCTCAGCCATCAACTCCGGCTCACTGCCAAAAAGCTGCATGGATACAGGATGTTCCCCGGGGTCGATCTCCATCAGTGCTTCTGTATTTTTATTATGATAGGAAATAGCTTTGGCACTGACCATCTCCATACAGATCAGGCCTGCGCCCTGCTCCTTACAAAGTTTTCGGAATGCCAGATCTGTCACCCCTGCCATTGGTGCAAGCACAAAAGGATTCGGGATCTCTACATTTCCGATCTTCCACTCCATCTTCATGGATCAATCCTCAACTGCATCTGCTTTTTTCTGCAGTTCCTCATCCGGGATATCCCCGAGGAAAAATACTTTATAATACATTTCCAGGGATTCCAGAAGATCTTTCTTGTTGCGCTGGATCTCTTTGATCTTCAGTGCGCTTCCGATCTCATCAAAACGGCCGTCAGCTTCCAGTGCCTCTGTCTTGAACTGCAGATTGCCGTTCTCGTCATATTCCAGTGTCAGGATTCCGCCTACATCCTCTGTGAAAAGCACGCACATGATCTGCAGCTCCTGTTTTACTGCATCCGGAAGGGATGCAAAATCCTGATTAAAATAATATTTCTGCTCATAAGAGCTTGCTCCGCAGAGCACAATGTTATCCTGATACATAAAATCTCCTCTATTCATTAACTACAATTACTGTCCGAAAGCGTTTATTTCTGTCACTCCAAACACGGCTGTCTGCCGTTCCTGCTGAAGCCGTAACTAACAGCAATTCGACCTCACTCTGCACAGCCCTGCATCTCTCATCTGCATTATAATCCAGTTTTATACATAACTGTACAATCCGCGCACAGAAACTTCCCCGGAATTTACTTCCTCAACAGTCCTATCTGCACGTTCCACCAGAAGTTCCCCGCCAGCGTTGATTCCTCTTGCGATTCCCTCGTACGGATTGTTCTGATCCAGCACACGTACCGGCTGGTTTAAATTAGCCAGAAGCTTCTCATAATCCGCTTTCAGACCTGACAGATCTTCTGTCTGTACAAACTTCTCATAATTCTCTTCAAAGTACTTCATCACAAGCCCGACTACTTTAGCCCTGTCAAAAGTATGTCCGCTTTCCAAGTACAGGGAAGTGGCTTTGTCTGCCATCTCCTCCGGAAAACTGTCCATATTTATGTTGATCCCAACGCCAATGACAGCGCAGCCGATCTTATTCTGCTTCATGGTCATCTCAGTTAAGATACCGCAGATCTTTTTGCGGGAAACAACTACATCATTGGGCCATTTGATCCCAACATCAAGACCGAGATCTGCCACTGCCTGCGCAACGGAAAGGCCCATAACAAGGGTCATCATCGGAGCTTTTATCGGGGAAAATTCCGGACAGATGAGAATGCTCATGGTGATCGCACTGTCCGGCGGTGCACTCCAGCGTCTTGTAAAACGTCCGCGTCCTGCGGACTGATATTCTGCCACAAAAAGCTCGCCATGTTTTGCGCCTTCTTCTTTCCAGGCGCGTTTTCCCCAGAGGTTGGTGGAATCAATTTCTCTTGCAAAATGGACGGTTTTGCCCGCCCATTTTGTATGTGTTGCCTGTGAAATTATTTCTTCATTAAATAACTCTGCCATTATTTCTCCGGCTCTCCTAATGTTGCAACGATCACCGCTTTGATGGTGTGCATACGGTTCTCAGCTTCGTCAAATACTTTGGACTGCGGAGACTCGAATACCTCATCTGTAACCTCCATGTCTGTAAGGTTGAAACGCTCGCCCATCTCTTTGCCGATCTTTGTCTTAAGATCATGGAATGCCGGCAGGCAGTGAAGGAAGATTGCTTTCTCGCCTGCGTTCTCCATTACATGTTTCGTAACTTTGTATGGTGTCAGGTCATGGATACGCTCTGTCCATACTTCGTCCGGCTCACCCATGGATACCCATACATCTGTATAAACAATGTCTGCGTCTTTTGTTCCTGCCTCGACATCTTCTGTAAGAGTGATGGTAGAACCTGCTTCTTTTGCCCACTGCTGGCACTGAGCTACAAGCTCGTCATTCGGGAAATATTTCTTATTGGTACATGCTACGAAATCAAGACCAAGTTTGGAGCATACGATCATCAGGGAATTACCCATGTTGTAGCGGGCATCACCCATGTATACAAGTTTCAGGCCTTTCAGTTTTCCAAAGTGCTCACGTACTGTCAGCATATCTGCAAGCATCTGTGTCGGATGATATTCATTTGTCAGACCATTCCATACCGGTACTCCTGCATGTTTTGCAAGTTCCTCAACGATATCCTGGCCGAATCCACGGTACTCGATTCCCTCGTACATTCTTCCAAGAACTCTTGCTGTATCTGCAATACTCTCTTTCTTTCCGATCTGGGAACCTGTAGGAGCAAGGTAAGTGGAACCCATTCCAAGATCATGAGCAGCCACTTCGAAAGAACAGCGTGTTCTTGTACTTGTTTTCTCGAAAATCAGGGCAATGTTCTTGCCTCTGTAGTACTCGTGAAGCTCTCCGGCTTTTTTCTTGGCTTTAAGATCTGCTGCGAGATCGATCATGTAAAGGATCTCTTCCGGTGTAAAGTCTTTCAGTGTCAGGAAATTTCTTCCTTTAAGATTCATAATATATCCTCCTCACGGCTGCAGATTTATTTCTGCTCTGCCGGTTTATCTGTCATGATTTCCTTCAGGGATGTTGCCAGCCCTGCGATACCCTGTATCTCGGACGGAATGATGATCTTCGTTGCTTTGCCGTCAGCAACTTTTGTAAGTGCCTCCAGGCTCTTCAGTGTAAGAACAGACTCGTCTGCGCCTGCTTCTTTTATCATGCGAAGTCCCTCTGCAGTTGCCTGCTGTACTTTAAGGACTGCCTGTGCCTGACCTTCTGCCTCTTTGATCATACGCTCTTTCTGAGCCTCTGCATGAAGGATAGCTGCCTGTTTCTCAGCCTCCGCGTCAAGGATCGCGGACTGTTTTTTACCTTCTGCAACAAGGATCGTGGAACGTTTCTCACCTTCTGCTTTCAGGATGGCTTCTCGTCTCTCACGCTCAGCTTTCATCTGTTTCTCCATGGCATCCTGGATTGCTGCCGGAGGAATGATGTTCTTAAGCTCAACACGGTTAACTTTGATTCCCCATGGATCTGTAGCTTCATCAAGGGAAGCTCTCATTCTGGTGTTGATCACCTCACGGGATGTCAGGGTCTCATCCAGTTCCATGTCACCGATAATGTTACGAAGTGTGGTAGCGGAAAGATTCTCAATGGCCATGATCGGATTCTCAACGCCGTATGCATACAGCTTCGGATCTGTGATCTGGAAAAATACTACCGTATCGATCTGCATGGTTACGTTATCTTTTGTGATTACCGGCTGCGGTGGGAAATCCACAACCTGTTCTTTCAGGTTTACCCTTCTTGCAACCCGCTCAATAAACGGAACCTTGAAATGGATTCCAGTACCCCATGTAGCCTTGTAAGCTCCCAGTCGTTCCAGTACCACTGCATAAGCCTGCGGTACGATGCGGATGCAGGATGCCAGTATCCACAGTACAAGAACAATGACTACAAGCAAAACAATAACTCCACCCATAATTTTAGCCCTCCTTGCTAAGTTCTTTTACGATCAACTTCACGCCGCGGATCTCCTCGATCTCCACAACTGCTCCTGCCGGAATCTGAATTGAATCATCAGCTGCACGGGCAGTCCATTCGATGTCGTTGATCCGTACCTGCCCGGTCTGGGCCAGGTTGTTGATCTGCTGTATGACTACAGCTCTTTTTCCCAGAAGGCTCTCTGCGTTGGTCTTCTCCACGCCCTTGTTCATGTAGCGGACCGCCAGAGGTCTGGTAAAGATCAGAAGCGCCACGGAAACTCCGAAAAATAAAAGGAGCTGTACAACGATCCCAAGCCCAAGCCACGACGCAATGAACGCAATAAGAGCACCGCCTGCGAACCAGACAGTAGTAAGACCTACCGTGATTGCCTCAATTACCAGTAAAATTGCCAGTATTCCAAGCCAGACTAAAGGTGTCATAAAACCCCTCCTCTCTTTTTGAAAAAAGTTATTCTCTTCTCTGTCTTGCAGCTTCATACATCAGGATTCCCGATGCCATGGCAGCATTCAGGGATTCTACCTTGCCACACATGGGGATCCGGATGAGACAGTCTGCAGCTTCTGCTGCCTGGTCTGTCAGGCCTTTCCCTTCGTTTCCGATAAAAAACGCTGTGCCGCCTTTATAAGATTCCTGATCGTAGGAATTCTCACCTTTCAGATGAGCTGCAAAACTGCGGATTCCTTTTTCTTTCAGCTTCTTTTCTAATGATACCACATCTTCCACATATAGGAAAGGCATTCTGTAAATGGATCCCATTGTGGAACGGATCACCTTTGGATTGGTGATATCCACGCAGGTTTTTGTAAGAAAAACACCGCTGACGCCTGCACCCTCTCCGGTTCGGAGAATGGTTCCCGCATTTCCGGGATCCTGCAGATCTTCAAGAACCATCACAAGCGGATTCTCGCCTCCAAGTACATCTTCCTCACTCCAGGCCGGAACCTTCAGGACTGTGAGGATTCCCTGGGGTGTTTTGGTATCGCACATCTGGCGGAATACGGAATCTTTCACGATCTCATACGGATATTTCTCCACCTGTGCCATCAGATCCCTGTCCTGGGAAAAACTCTCGGAGACAAACACCTGTGAAACCCATTCTTCCGGTGCTTCCAGGAACATCTTTCTGCCTTCTGCCGCAAAAAGTCCCTGCTCTCTTCTGGCTTTCGCTTTCTGGTTCAGCTGCATGACATTTTTTATTTTTGCATTTGATACGCTGGTTATCATGTTTTTATTTCTCCATTTCTGCTGCCTGCTTACGAACGCAGTCCCATGGACTGTTCCGGATAAGTAATTTTATCTGCACCAATTTTGTCAAGGATCCCCGGTTCACGCACATCGGCTTTCACCTCGTAGGTTACTTTTTCGGAAATTTCTTCGATATTTTCTTCTTTGTCGTCAATGGCAAGAACATCACAGTCTGACTCAGCCAGTGTGCCTGTAAGAGTCATTCCGAACTGTCCAAGCCCTATCACAGCAAAAGATTTATTCTTCATTCTTCTCTCCTGTTTAACCGATCATAATGTCTTCTTCACCCAGATGAGTGGTACTTCCCGGCATGTTGCGTACTTTTGCCACAACTGCTGTTCCCAGGGTCAGCTGCCCGATACGACCCAGATACATCGTAAGGATCACGATCCATTTACCTGCCACATTCAACTGCGGTGTCAAACCTCTGGAAAGTCCTGTCACGCACACGCTGGTTGCCGCTGTAAAAACAGCATCCGGGAAGGTAACAGCCTGCCCGGGTGCACTGCAGAACGGCAGCCACAAAATAAGTCCGCCTACAAAAATCACCCCCGCAAAGCCGAGGGCAATTATTTGTGACGTATTCAGTTTATGCAATCCGTCTGAAACTTTTTTAAGTTCATAAATTATTTTGCGTAATTGTGAGAAAGAGAATTGCAAACCTCCCACATGTATGGGTCTACATTCTTCTGCATTGCAAGAGCCTCATTGATATCGAAATCAACGAACTCACCGTGACGGTATCCTACTACACGGCTGCGCTTTCCGGCAACAAGAAGATCTACCGCAAGAGCACCCATCATGGACGCGTATACACGGTCTTTACATGTCGGGTTTCCGCCACGCTGCATGTGGCCAAGGATGGTAGCACGTGTCTCGATACCTGTTGCAGCTTCGATACGTTTAGCCATAGCTTCTGAATGGCCGATACCCTCAGCATTTACGATAATGTGGTGTTTCTTGCCTTTCTTACGGCTCTCAACAATATTGTCAATGAGCTTCTGCTCATCATAGTCATATTTCTCCGGGATCAGGATATCCTCAGCACCGTTGGCGATACCGCACCATACAGCAAGGTATCCGGCGTTACGTCCCATAACCTCGATGATACTGCATCTCTCATGGGATGTAGATGTATCACGTACTTTATCAATCGCTTCCATAGCTGTGTTTACAGCTGTATCGAAACCGATCGTATACTCAGTACATGCGATATCAAGATCAATAGTTCCCGGCAGGCCAATGGTATTGATTCCAAGGTTCGCAAGTTTCTGAGCACCTGCGAAGGAACCGTCTCCACCGATAACAACAAGGCCGTCGATTTCATGTTTTCTACAGATATCTGCAGCCTGCTGCTGTCCTTCCTCTGTTCTCATCTCTGCACATCTGGCAGTATAAAGAATTGTTCCGCCTCGCTCAATCGTATCGGAAACATCTCTTGCTGTCATGTCCTTGATCTCTTCGTTTAAGAGACCGCTGTATCCTTTATAGATTCCCTTTACGTTCAGTCCGCTGCTTAATCCTCTTCTGACAACAGCACGGATTGCAGCATTCATTCCAGGTGCGTCACCGCCACTGGTCAAAACGCCAATCGTTTTGATTTTGTTCTCTGCCATATTGTTATCCTCCATCTTATGAAACAACCTATTGTAATACACATATTCGGATATAGTTTATAGCATTTTTATAAGTTTTTCAATACTCTGTCTACAATTTTAACATTGGAACTTCCATATTTTTCACACATTTTATCCAGCCAGGAATCCTCGATATGGACCTGGTATGCAGGGGGAAGTTTCTTCATGGCCTTGACATCTTTCAGGTAGATGACTACTGTACTGTTTCCTTTTGACTCCATCAGATCGTCCACCAGGCCGGTTTCTGCTTTTGCGTAGTCTTCCCTGCTGTCAAACTGGATCCACAGTTCACGCGGCATATCGTCAAAAGAGCGGACTTTTTCCAGAATAAGTTTGCTGGCTTTGTCATCCTCTGCAGATACTCTTCCCTGGATAAAAAGCTTCGCCTCTTCATTGATGAACATCTGGCATTTTTCGTAGTCACGCGGGAAAACTACGATCTCCACAGTTCCTACCAGATCTTCCAGTGTAAGGAATGCCATTACCTTATTATTCTTTGTATATTTTATTGTTTTATCCGTGATCATTCCGCCAACGATCACTTTCTGGTTATCATAAACTTCCGGAATTCCGGTTTCATCATCCGGCTGGAAATCAGAAGTTTTTGCAGTGATCATTTTTTCCAGCATATGGCGGTAGCGTTCCAGCGGATGGCCGCTTAAGTAAATTCCAAGAACTTCTTTTTCAAAGGTAAGGATCACATCGTCCGGATATTCAGCAACTTGCGGCATACGGATCTCGAATTCTTTTTTATCTTCTTCTGATACAATGTCAAAAAGGCTCATCTGACCGGCCATGGTGTGCTTCTTTTCCTGGTTGATGCTGTCAATGATCTGGGTGTAAACCGTCATTTTCTGCTTCCGGTTTCCTTCCAGGCAGTCCAGTGCTCCGGCCTTGATCAGGTTCTCCACAACACGCTTGTTCAGCTGATCGATATTGCGCTCCACAAAACTTTTCAGAGAGGTATATTCTCCATGCTCTTCCCTCTCCCGTACGATTCCCTCAATAACAGGACGGCCAATACTTTTGATCGCAGAAAGTGCATAGCGGATAGCTCCGTTATCAACGGAAAATCCGTAAACTCCGCGGTTGATATCCGGCGGCAGGATCTGGATCCCCATCTGACGGCACACAGAAATATACTCTGCAACTTTGTTTGGCATTTCCACAACCGACGTCATCAGCGCAGCCATAAATTCCACAGGATAATAATATTTCAGATATGCAGTCTGATAAGAAACCACTGCATAAGCCGCAGCATGAGACTTGTTAAACGCATACTTCGCAAAATCCGTCATCTCATCGTAGATCTTGTTTGCGATCTCCTCGGAAATTCCGTTGGCAATACATCCCGGAACCCCTTCTTCTTTATTGCCGTAAACAAAATTCTGGCGTTCTTTTGCCATAACAGAAGCTTTTTTCTTGGACATGGCACGGCGAACAAGGTCGCTTCGTCCAAGTGTATATCCGGCAAGATCTCGAACGATCTGCATAACCTGCTCCTGATACACAATACAGCCATAAGTTGGCTTCAGGATCGGCTCCATCTGCGGGCAGTCATAGCGGATGGTATCCGGGCGGTTCTTTCCGCGGATGTACTGCGGAATGAAATCCATCGGGCCTGGACGGTACAGGGAAATTCCCGCGATCACGTCCTCAAGACTCTGGGGCTTCAGCTCTTTCATGAAGTTTTTCATTCCTGAACTCTCCAGCTGGAACACGCCGTCAGTACGTCCGGTTCCAAGGGAATCCAGTACTTTTTTATCGTTGTAATCGATCTTCTGCATATCCAGAAAAACGCCAGTGCCTTTTTTCACCATTTTTACTGCATTCTGGATAACTGTCAGGGTTCGAAGGCCCAGGAAATCCATTTTCAGAAGTCCCAGTTCTTCCAGTGTTGTCATGGTAAACTGAGTGACAATGGAACCGTCCTGAGCTCTGGAAAGCGGCACATATTCCGATACATCTTTCTGGCTGATCACAACACCCGCAGCGTGCATGGAAGTATGCCTTGGAAGCCCCTCCAGACGCTTGGCAAGATCGATCAGACGGTGGATATCTTCCTGTTCCTCATAAGCTTTACGAAGTTCCGGATTCATTCCCAAAGCCTTATCAATGGTGATATTCAGCTCCTGCGGGATCATCTTTGCAATGGTATCCACCTGCGCATAAGGCATATCCAGAACACGACCAACATCGCGGATAACACCTCTCGCAGCCAGCGTACCAAACGTAACGATCTGAACCACACAGTCATCGCCGTATTTCCGTCTTACATAATCGATAACTTCCTGTCTTCGTTCGAAGCAGAAGTCAACGTCAATATCAGGCATGGATACTCGTTCCGGGTTCAGGAAACGCTCAAACAGCAGGTCATAACGGATCGGATCCAGCTGGGTGATCCCAAGGGTATAGGCAACCAGACTTCCGGCTGCGGAACCTCGTCCAGGGCCAACCATAATGTCGTTGTCCCTTGCATATTTAATGAAATCCCACACAATGAGGAAATAATCCACATATCCCATATTTTTAATGGTATTAAGTTCATAATCCAGACGCTTCTTCAGTTCCTCTGTTACCGGATGATACCGTTGTTCCAGTCCCTCGTGGCAAAGCTTGTTCAGATACTCCCATGACGTAAGTCCGTCCGGCACATCATATTTCGGCAGCTTTGTGACACCGAATTCGATCTCCACATGGCATCTCTCGGCGATCTTATGGGTATTTTCCAGTGCTTCCAGAGCATATGGGAAAAGTCCCGCCATCTCTTCCGGAGATTTTACATAATACTGGCCTCCCTCATAGCGCATTCTGTTCTCATCTGTAAGTTTCTTCTGCGTCTGCAGACAGAGGAGCACGTCGTGGGGCTCCGCATCCTCAGCCATTGTGTAGTGCACGTCATTGGTAGCAACCAGATCAATTCCGGTCTCTCTGTGCATGCGGAGAAGCTGCTGGTTTACAGTCTGCTGCTCCGGAATTCCATGGTCCTGCAGCTCCAGGAAGAAATTCCCTTTTCCAAAAATATCCTGATAGCGGAGGGCAGCAATCTTCGCATCTTCATACATGCCCCGGGCAAGGTAACGGGCTACCTCTCCAGCCAGGCAGGCACTTAACGCAATGATTCCCTCGTGATATTTTTCCAGAAGCTCAAGGTCTACACGGGGCTTATAATAAAAGCCTTCCACAAATGCCTTGGATACGATCTTCATCAGATTGCTGTAGCCCTGGTTGTTCTCAGCAAGAAGCACGAGATGATAATAACGGTCGTCTCCGCTTCCTACCTCTCTGTCAAAACGTGATCCGGGAGCTACATAAACCTCGCAGCCCAGGATAGGATTGATCCCGGCTTCTCTGGCAGCTCTATAAAAATCGATCACACCATACATAACGCCGTGGTCTGTAATCGCCGCGCTGTCCATGCCCAGTTCCTTCACCCTGGCCACGTATTCTTTAATTTTGTTGGAGCCATCCAGAAGACTGTATTCTGTATGGACATGCAAATGTGTAAACTCCAAATTTTTCTCTCCTTATTGTGAAAAAAAGCTCCGCATCCTACCCGCCCTGCACTTTATCTCGGAACGTGCCGGAGCGTGTCTGATCCGGAGCCGGTCAACACCTTGTTATTTTTTAATATAGATCCTCTTGTCGCGGATCTCTACCTTGCCTTCTTTCATCAGATGGCCAACTGCGCGCTTGAACGCGTTCTTGCTCAGGCCAAACTCTCTCTTGATAACTTCCGGTGAAGCATGGTCATCAAAAGGAAGCACGCCGGCAAATTCCTCGATCACACTGAGTACGCTCTCTGCATCCTCATTGATCTGGATGTAAGCCTTCTGGCGGTCGCTGACATTCATCTTGCCGTCTTCCTTCACTTCTGTGACACGAAGATCAAGAACGGTTCCCGGTCTGTACTTGCCGGCTGCCTCTCTTGCAGGGATCAGTGCAGAATATTTATCATCTACTGCAACAAAAACACCGAAGTTTCCGCTGATCTCATAAACGCGGCCTTTCACCATATCTCCAGGTCCATATGGAGTTCTTGTGGAAAGATAATGGTACACCTTCATAGTAGCGCAAAGTCTGCTGCTCTTATCAACATAAAGAGCTACCAGGCATTCCTCACCCTCGCGGACTCTATTGGTCTGCTCATGGTATGGAAGAAGAAGATCCTTCTCCAGCCCCCAGTCAAGGAAGGCTCCGATCCTTGTAACCTGCTTTACCTTGAGAACGGCTGTCTGTCCAACCTGGAGCATCGGCTCTCTTGTTGTAGCGATCAGTCTGTCCTGGGAATCTTTATAGATGAATACGTCGAGCTCATCACCCACTTTAGTTCCTTCCGGCACCTGTTTGGACGGAAGAAGCACTCTCTCATTCTGAGGTGCGTTTCGGTCCTCTCCAAGATATATTCCGAAATCTACGGTCTTTACGACCAGTAATTTCTGTTTTTTACCTAATTCTATCATTCTTACTCCTGTTCCTTAAATAAATATATATGATGATTTGTTATTTGCTGTCTGTCCTGCATTATAACATAAGAGAATTATTATAGAAAGCACAAAAAAGGCAGCTCCGGAAATTTCTTTCCGTTACTGCCTTCTTTATTATTTCATTACTCCGTCGGTTTCTCGATCGGCAATGGATTTTTCATCTTAATGACAAAAAGTACGATGAGCATCAACACGATTCCAACCGGTAGTGCGATCCATGCAGTTTTCACAAAACCGGCAACAATATAAGTTACGAAAGATACTGCTGCTGCCACAATAGCATATGGAAGCTGTGTGGAAACGTGTGTCACATGATCACACTGAGCTCCAGCGGAAGCCATGATGGTTGTATCAGAAATCGGTGAGCAGTGATCTCCGCATACAGCACCTGCCATGCAGGCAGACATGGAAATGATCATCATCTCAGGACTGGATTTCTCAAATACTGCAACAACGATCGGGATAAGGATTCCGAATGTTCCCCAGGAAGTACCGGTTGCAAAAGCAAGTCCGCATCCAACCAGGAAGATAATTGCCGGAAGGATAACCTCAATGCCGCCTGCAACAGAACGCATAGCCTCTTCTACGAATACAGCTGCGCCAAGTCCATCTGTCATAGCTTTCAGTGTCCATGCAAAAGTCAGGATCATAATAGCCGGTACCATGGCTTTGAAACCATCCGGGATACAAGCCATACAGTCTCTGAAGTTGATCACACGGCGAACCATGTAGAAAATAATTGCAAATACAAGGCCGAAAGCACTTCCCATTGCAAGACCTGTGGAAGCATCACTCTGTGAAAATGCAGTAACAAAATCTGTTCCACTGAAAAATCCTCCAGTGTAGATCATACTGATGATACAGCAGATAACAAGCACAAGGATCGGAACTACAAGATCGATCACTCTTCCTCGTGGATTTGGTGCTTCATCATCAGTTTCATTCTCATAAGGTCTTGCTGATGTTGTATAAAGATCTCCGTTCAGGGCGTTGATCTCATGTGTTTTCATCGATCCGAACTCAGTTTTCATCACTACCATTCCAACCATCATTACGATAGTCAGGATCGCATAAAAGTTATACGGGATCGTTCTTACAAAAATCGCAAGTCCGTCCTGACCTTCTACGAATCCGCTGACTGCTGCAGCCCAAGATGAGATCGGAGCGATGATACATACCGGAGCAGCTGTTGCATCGATCAGATATGCAAATTTTGCTCTGGATACGTGATGTCTGTCTGTTACAGGGCGCATAACACTTCCTACTGTCAGGCAGTTGAAATAATCATCAATAAAGATCAGAATTCCAAGAATGATCGCTGCTAGCTCGGCACCTACACGTGTATGGATCTTCTGGCTGGCCCATCTTCCGAATGCGGCGGAGCCGCCGGCCTTGTTCATCATACACACCACTGATCCCAGGATTACCAGGAAGATCAGGATACCTACATTGTAGCTGTCAGAAAGGACCTTGATGATTCCTCCCTCAAAAATCTGTGTTACAGTTCCTTCGAATTTAAATCCGGAATAAAGCAGTGCTCCTACTACAATTCCCACAAACAGAGAGCTGTATACCTCTTTTGTGATCAGCGCAAGGATGATCGCTACCAGAGGCGGAAGCAGTGCCCAGATCGTTGCGTACAGAGCAGGCTGATAAGTCTCCTCCGCATCTGCAGCCAGCACAGTCAGGGGACTTGCCAGCGCGCCCATGAATACCATTGCCATGAGAGCCAATGCTATTCCTGCTTTTTTACTCATTTTTCTCCTCCCTTTTCGGGGACAAAAAAACGGAGGCTGCCTCTTCTTAGAACACCTCCGGTTAAATAATCCTTATTTAACTTAATCGATAGCGCTCCACATCCGTGACAGTACGCCGCATATTCTGCGGCGTCCCAGCACCCTGTCATCTGGCCATTCAGAGCACTTCGGCGGATCCTCCTTTCTTCATGGGCAGCCTGCCAGGGCTTCCCGTCCATAAATACTGATAAAATCCGCGCCTCTATCTTTTTATCCGTGACCGTTCTCTCCGCAAAAACAACGGTCCCTTTTTTCTTTATACTGTAGCAGTTTCCGACATAAATAGCAAGCGTTAATTATTTCTCAAGTTAGCTTTCATTTAAAAGCCATTTTGCATCCACTCCCAGAACTTTTGCGAACACCTGCAGTTCATAGTCTGCAACAAAACGCTCTCCGCTTTCGGTTAAATTTTATTATTTGTTTTTCAGTCCTCGTTATTGATCTGTCCATAATAAGCATTTGAACCATGTTTTCTGTAGTAGTGCTTATCCTGAAGCTCCTGCGGTGCAGGTTTCACATCTGGATTGATCAGCTCGCAGCGGGATGCCATCTTCGCAACTTCCTCGAGAACGACTGCATTGTGGACAGCCTCACGAGCATCTTTTCCCCAGGTGAAAGGTCCGTGGTTTTTGCAGAGAACTGCAGGTACTGCCTCGTAATCTCTGCTCTTGAAATAATCTGCAATAAGAACGCCTGTGTTCTTCTCGTAGGCTTCTTCGATCTCACGCTTGGTCAGGTTGCGCACACATGGAACTTCACCGTAAATATAATCTGCATGGGTAGTTCCGTAGCACGGAATGGATCTTCCTGCCTGTGCCCAGCTTGTCGCCCATGATGAGTGGGTATGTACGATACCGCCGATATTCGGAAATGCACGGTAGAGAACTGCATGGGTCGGTGTATCGGAAGACGGGTTATATTTACCCTCAACCTTGTTTCCATCCAGATCTACAACTACCATATCCTCCGGTGTCAGCTTATCGTACTCAACACCGCTTGGCTTGATCACGAAAAGTCCTTTCTCTCTGTCAATGCCGCTGACGTTTCCCCATGTAAAGGTTACAAGCCCGTATTTCGGCAGATCCATATTTGCTTTGTAAACTTCCTCTTTTAATTTTTCCAGCATAGCGTTTCCTCCTTTAAAAATCAGAAATCCTAAATCTGCTTCGATATTTCCTTTATTGAGCAAGTAAAAGTATCCTCAAATAATACGTAACATTGACCATACAGCAACGCATATCTTATTCTGTAAATTCTACAACTGCATATGGTTTGTTATCTTCTGCATTCAGGATAATCGTTACTTTCCCCTCTGATGCATACACTTCCGGCACAATCACATTTCCAAGTACAGCCTGTCTCTTATATTCCACGCGAAGCTGACTGACTCTGAAGCCTTCCGGCAGATAATCAGCTGCCATCCGGATATACTGGCAGTTGTTTACATGATGGTTGGTATCCAGATGATGCTTCTGTACTGCAAAAGTCTCCTGCTTCTCCCGTTCCTTCGGAAGTATGATCTTCCTCGGTGCATAATCCATATCTATTTTATCACCCAGATCATAAGGATCTGTATCCGCTGGTGTCAGCTTCTCCGGAACACCTGTCTCTGTGTTGATAAAAGACCAGTAGGAATTCGCCCAGGCCAGCTTTTCGCCCCCTGCTGTCTCCAGGATAAAATTACGCATTCCGATAAAACCACGGAATCCATAGGGAATTGTTGTTACTTTTATATTTTCACCAAGCTTCGGATATCGCTTCACTACAACCTGCCATGCAGAAAGCACCCAGGCACGTTTCTGTGCCTTTAATACTTCCATCCCAAGTCCTGTCTTTTCGGACTCAAATGTACAGCAGTCCTGAAAATAATCCAGAACACCTGGCAGATCCAGGCATCCATTCTCTCCGATCTCACTGAATCTTACACGACTTTCAAAACTGTAACTCATATTGTTTTCTTTCATTCCTCCAGCTGCAATATTCGTAACATAAAGCGGATATTTACATTCCGCTTTGCTGTATACTTATAAAGCCAGGTAATTAGTTTACAATTACCTAACTTTATTGTACCACTTGGCAGGAGGAAACGCACTTGTTTTTTTACATAATTGCTGCTGGACAACAATTATGGTGTTACTGTTCACTCCGTGACCAGCAACACGCTTCGCGATGCACAGAAATCATGTTTTACATGATTTCGCGCCGCAATTCTCGGGTTTTCTGTGACCTCCGCTCACAAAAAACACCTCGCGGAATATTACCAGTGAACAGTAACATTATGGTTACTTTTCCAGGATCATAACTCCCTTCGCCGCCACCTCAATGCAGACAGACGCATCATAAACATTTCCTGTCAAAAGATCTTTACGTCTGTCACGAAGCTGTATACTTTCCGGATGGTCATTATGATTCAGCACAAACAGAATACTTCTGTCCTCTTTAAACCGCTCAGTTACCTCAACGCCCTCCGGGGTCTCAAGTACTGGCCGGATTCCTTTTTCTTCCATACAATTACGGATAAATTTCCGGTAGAACTCCTCGCTGGAACGCGTTCCAACATAATATGCTCTTCCAGCTCCAAAACGATTCTCTGTAAGAACCGGCGTCCCTGCATAAAAATCTTCCTGATATTTTGCCATCTCCTGTGCCCCTTCCAGGTGTATCAGATCGCAGAGCAGCTTCGCCGGATATTCTTTTCCCTCATATATAAAATAGTTGGCGTGATCAGAAGGAAGGGCATCCGATTCTTCCACCCAGATTCCTAAGATGTCGCGGAGTTTTCCCGGATAGCCACCTGTAATAACAAGATCATGCTCATCCACAATACCGCTGAAATAACTTGTAACAAAAGTACCTCCCTTTTTCACAAAAGATCTCAGCTTCTCATCCGTTCCCGCCTTAGTCATATAAAGAAGCGGTGCGATCACTACATCATATTTCTCATAATCATCGTCAACGCCAATGATATCCACCGCGTAATTCTGTTCTTCCAGGGCACGGTAATAGAGATATACCTCATCCAGATATTTCAGGTCACAGCTTGGACCAGCAGAATACTCCACTGCCCACCAGTTGTCCCAGTCAACAAGGATCGCTGTCCTTGCATGGCATCTGCCGCCCAGCGTATGATCTCCCAGTTCTTTCAGTTCCTGTCCAAGCTGTGACAGTTCACGGAATACGCGGGTATTTTCTGTTCCAACGTGATCGATCACTGCCCCGTGGAATTTTTCACAGGCTCCAATGCTTCTTCTCATCTGAAAAAACATCACCGCATCTGCACCGTGCGCCATAGCCTGATAGCTCCAGAGCCGCATAACTCCCGGACGTTTCAGCGCATTATACGGCAGCCAGTTTGTGACGCTTGGAGTCTGCTCCATAAGGATAAAAGGCTGTCCGCCTTTGATTCCCCGCATCAGGTCATGGTTCATGGCAATCCTGGAATAAGAATCCTCGTTTGCAGGGTAATTGTCCCAGGAAATGAAATCCATGGATTTTGCCCACATCTGATAATCCAGCGGTTTGTAAAATCCCATGAGATTTGTGGTGATCTTTGTGTCCGGATCAACAGATCGGATGGCTTCGTACTCGCCTTTAAAACAGCCCAGCATGCTTTCAGAATTAAATCTGCGGTAATCCAGGGAGATTCCCTGGAACGTAGTCCTGTTCTCTGCAAAATGCTCGCTGAGAAGATTCGGTACCACAATCTCATCCCAGTCGTAAAAAGTATGTCCCCAGAACGCAGTGTCCCAGACTCTGTTCAGCTCATCCAGAGTCTGGTATTTCTTTTTCAGCCACTGCTGAAATTTCTTCTCGCAGTTTTCGCAGTAGCACTCTCCGCCAAACTCGTTGTTTACATGCCAGCCAACAATGCAGTCACGGTTTCCGTATCTTTCTGCCAGTTTTTTCGCAAGGCGGACAGAATATTTACGGAAGGTAGGACTGTTTGGACAGGAATTGTGACGGCTTCCGAATTTTCGCTTCATGCCGTTGAATTCTGTACGCAGGATATCCGGATGACGTTTTGCCATCCATGCAGGGTGCGCTCCTGTGGACGTAGCCAGGCAGACTTTGAGACCGTTTTTCTCCACAAGATCCATGATCTTATCCAGTCTGGAAAAATCATAGGTGTCCTCAGAGGGCTGCAAAGAGGCCCAGGAAAAAACATTCAATGTCACAACATCAATTCCGGCCAGTTTAAAAAGCCGCATATCCTCTTCCCAGACTTCCTCCGGCCACTGCTCCGGATTATAGTCTCCACCATAAAGTACTTTTTTTATTCTCGGGTCATTGATCATCTGCGTATCCTCCTGTTTTTAATTCGTTCAAAAAAAAGGATTGCATACGCAAACACAAGAAAGAATCCTGCCCGGAGGGCTTTTTTATGTCATTGGAACATTACGGAATAATTCCCCATGGCACAAAAAAAGCACCTCTCATTCGAGGTGCTTAGGAAACAGGGCTACAAGGATTCGAACCTTGAACTGACGGAGTCAGAGTCCGTTGCCTTACCGTTTGGCGATAGCCCTATGTGTTTGTTTTTCGCTTGCCTTATCGCTTGCGACGAATGATATTATATAACAGGTTTTTTTAAATTGCAACCCCTTTTTTCAATTTTTTTTATTTTTTCTCAAAAAAACATTTCAAAAGTGCCGGAAAGCCTTATTTTATGCGGCTTTCCGGGTTTTTATTTTTTTATAATCTCAGGTTAATTTCAGCCTCGCAGCAGATATTTTCCACCGATTTTCCGGCATAGATCTGATAAGTTCCAAACTCAGTAACAAACCCGTGAACCTTCTCATCATAGTATGTGAAAGCATCTGCATCCAGACGGATCCGTACTGTTTTTGTCTCGCCTGGTTTCAGGGAAAGCTTCTCAAAACCGCGGAGCTCTTTTGCCGCTCTCTCAACTTCAGAGTCTTTTTTGCCGACATAGATCTCTACGATTTCCTTTCCTTCCATATCACCAGTATTGGTCACATCTACGCTGACCGTGACATCCGGATAATTTCCTGTTACCTTCATATTTCCATACTGGAATTCTGTATAGGAAAGTCCATATCCAAACGGGAAAAGAACCTTCTTATGTTCTGTATCATAATAGCGGTATCCCACGAAAATACCTTCTGAATACTTCACAGTTTTTTCCTCTGCAAACTCTCCGATACAATGTGCAGAACAGTCCATATGTGTCACAGGAAACGTCTCCGGGAGCTTTCCAGATGGATTTACCCTTCCAAAAAGAACTTCTGCAAGAGCCGTTCCGCCTTCCATTCCTGCATACCAGTGCCATACAAGTGTTTTCGCCTGATCGATCCACGGCATCTCTACAGGAGAACCGGAAACCATCACTGTGATCATATCCGGGCGCACCACAAAAAGCTCCTGAATCAGTTCATCCTGTCTGTATGGAAGCTTCATATCAGAACGATCCTGTCCTTCCAGATCCTGCATATGATTCTGGCCGCCTATGAAGATAACTGTATCAAAACTTCCATCTGCTGCCAGCTTTACAGCCTCTGCCCGGAGCTCATCCTGTTTTTTTGCAAGCTCTTCGCTGGCTGCTGCCGCTTCCTTTGTGCTGCCGCCGCCATTTTCCAGACTGTCTGCCTGCCAGTTCACATCAGAATCCGTTTTTTCCAGATCATCTGCAAAATATCCCTTTGCATAAACAACCTGTGCGTTTCCGCCAAGAAGCTTCTTGATCCCCATTAAAGGAGAGATCTCATAGAGAGCCTTGATCTCTGCACTGCCGCCGCCGTTGGAATGGATACGGTCTCCGTTATCGCCGATCACCAGTACCTTTTTTGTCTCCTTCTGAGACAGCGGAAGTTTTTTATCCTCATTTTTCAGAAGGATTACAGATTCTCTCGCAGCTCCAAGTACGGTCTCTCTGTGCTCCTGTGTATTGTAATTTCCAGGCTGCCTGTCTTCCTCTCCCATCTTGTGAAGGCGGAATAACATCCGTATAATATTTTGTACTTTTTCATCAATAAGGGATTCCGGGATCTCACCGTTTTCCACTGCTTTTTTCAGCGGTTCTGCCATAAAATATTCATCGAAATTATCAGTGACGGACATCTCGATATCAAGCCCTCCAGCCGCTACTGCTGCGGTATCATGGACTGCTCCCCAGTCAGATACACTCACTCCGTCAAAGCCCCATTTATCACGGAGGATATCTGTCATCAACTCTTTATTCTCACAGCAGTGCTGTCCTTTATATCGGTTGTAAGCCCCCATGATGGACATGGTTTTTCCCTTTTTCACCGCTTTCTCAAAAGCAGGCAGATAGATCTCCCAAAGGACTCTTTCAGAGACCTTTACATCAACCCATAAACGTTCTGTTTCCTGGTTGTTCAGTGCGAAATGCTTCACGCATGCCGCTGTATCCTTTGTCTGAATTCCATGGATCAGGGGAACTGCCAGCTCCCCTGTCAGATATGGATCCTCACTCATATATTCAAAATTTCTTCCGCAAAGAGGGCTTCTTTTGATATTGATCCCCGGTGCCAGGATCACATCTTTTCCTCTGCCTCTTGCCTCCTCGCCCAGAACTTCTCCTGATTCCCGGGCGATCTCACGGTTCCATGTAGATGCAATGGCACTGTTGCTTGGAAGATATGTTACATAGTCATCATTATTTCCAACTGCAACCCAGTGTGCATTTTCAAATTCATTACGGACTCCCATAGGGCCGTCAGACATGGTCACTTCCGGGATCCCTAAGCGCTCCACTCCCTTTGTGCGGAAAAGACCGTCGCCGTGGATCATGCCGATCTTCTCATCCAGGGTCATCTGAGAGACAAGATCTTTGATTTTCTTTTCAATCTCTGCGTTTCTGCTCATTTTTCCTCCCTCTGCCATTACAGTGTGCAGATAAACTCGCCGCCTTTTTCCAGTTTTACCTTGCAGTCATTTCCATCCATCACAAACTCAGCGCCGGAAACACTCTTCACTGCCTCATCTTTCAGAACGATGGTGCAAGGTTTCTCTGCTTCCGCTTTTACAGTAATGGTATTGCCGTTCTTAAGAACAGAAACTTTTGTTTCTGCCTTCTGATCCATGGAGTAAACCGTTGTCTCTGCTTTCTTTCCGTCTGTAAGCTCATAAGCTGTCACAGTGACATCCTGTGCATAATCGTAATCTGGTCTGCTGTTCACTGCGCCTGTTGCGATCAGGCTGTTTTCTTTTACAAATACAGGAATGGTCAGGTAGTCGCAATCCTCTTTGTACCATCTTCCACCCTGTTTTTTCTCGCCTGTGAGATAGTGTGTCCAGGTTCCCTCCGGGAGATAGTAGATCGCTTTGTTCTCATCATTGAAGATCGGAGCAACCAGGAGAGAATCACCGAACATATACTGCTTGTCAAGGTAAGCACAGTTCAGATCATCTGTAAATTCCATTACCATGCTTCGCATCATCGGAACGCCTGTTTTTGATGTGTAAATGGAATTTCTGTACAGGTACGGCATCAGTTCTGCCTTGATCGCTGTAAAGCGTCTTACAACGTCAACAGCTTCATCATCGTAAGCCCACGGAACACGGTAGGAGGTGCTTCCGTGAAGTCTGGAATGAGAAGACATCAGGCCAAATGCAGCCCAGCGTTTGTATACATCTGCAGTGGAAGTATTTTCAAATCCGCCGATATCGTGGCTCCAGTATCCGAATCCGGACATGGTAAGGGAAAGACCTCCGCGAAGGCTTTCTTCCATGGATACATAATCAGACCAGCAGTCACCGCCCCAATGTACCGGGAATTTCTGTCCGCCAACTGTCGCAGAACGTGCAAAAAGAACTGCCTCACCTTTGCCGCGTTTTTTCTCAAGGAGCTCATAAACGCATTTGTTATACAAATAAGTATAGAAATTGTGCATCTTCTGGGGATCGGAACCATCTGCATAAACGCAGTTTTCAGGAATTCTCTCACCAAAATCTGTCTTGAAGCAGTCTACGCCCATATCAAGAAGCGCGCTGAGTTTTTCCTGATACCAGTTCCATGCCTCTTTGTTTGTAAAATCTACAAGGGCCATTCCCGGCTGCCACATATCCCACTGCCATACATCTCCATTTGGACGTTTGATGAAATATCCTTTTTCCATGCCTTCTTTAAAAAGGACAGATTCCTGGCCAATGTACGGGTTGATCCACACGCAGATATTCAGGCCCTTGGCTTTGATACGTTTCAGCATGCCTTCCGGGTCAGGAAATACGCGGCTGTCCCATACGAAATCGCTCCAGTGGAACTCTTTCATCCAGAAGCAGTCAAAATGGAACACGCGAAGACCGATGCCTCTTTCCTGCATTCCGTCAATAAAACTCATAACGGTTTCTTCGTCATAGTTTGTTGTAAAAGAAGTGGAAAGCCACAGTCCGTAAGTCCATGGTGCAGGAAGAGATGGTTTTCCTGTAAGATCTGTGTATCTCATAAGGACTTCTTTCATGGAAGGTCCGTTGATCACAAAGTAATCCAGGGTCTCGCCTGGAACGGAAAACTCCACTTTTGCAACCTGTTCCGTTGCAACTTCGAAAGATACTTTTTCCGGATGATTCACGAATACACCGTAGCCTTTGTCTGTAAGATAAAACGGAATATTCTTATAAGACTGGTCTGTGCTTGTGCCGCCATCCTCATTCCAGATATCAATGGACTGGCCATTTTTTACAAAAGCCCCGAAACGCTCTCCCAGGCCATATACATGCTCATTGACAGAAAGATCCAGTTCCTGTCTCATGTACGCCTTGCCTTCCGGATCCATATCATATGCAAAATCTGTCCACTGGGTACGCATGTATGCAAGGTCACGGCCTGCGCTCTGTGTCAGAAGTTTTCCGTCACGCTCATATCGCATGCTCCAGTTTTTCTTATTGATGCGAAGTGCAAGACTTCCGCTTTTTACGATCAGTTCGTCTTCTGTTTCCCGGACATCCCCGGCTCCTGTTCCTTCCAGGTTCAACTCGAAGGACGGGTTCTTTTTCTGAACGCCAAGATAGTGGCTCACCTGTACACGGATTACTTCCGGAGCCGGTACTGTAATACGGACAGTGAGGTTGATTCCTCCAAGTGTATCTCCTCTGTGTCCAATGTGGTGTGTCGGCGCGCAGATCACTGTAGAATCTGCTTCTTTATTTACAAAATATGCTTCCTGTGGCGCAAAGCAGGCAATTCCTTCCTTCTGCAGCCAGCATCCGTTTCCAAATTTCATGATATATACTCCTCCTTGAAATATTCACGTTTTTTCTTATTCTTCTCTGATTATAAGCAAAAAAATTTTATATTGATACCGTCAATTTTGGATAAAAAATACTCTAATTTTTAGTGGAAGGGAACAAGTATCAACATTGCAAACCCTTCTTTTTTTCGGTATACTTGTGTTATAAAATTCTGACCGGCCATACGAAACATAATTTATTAAGAAAGAGGTTTTTTTCATTGAAACTACTGCATCATCCGGATTTCCATCCTCAGCATCCCAAGGTCCAGAAACAGCTTCTGGCGATCTTTATCCTGGTTCTTCTAATCCCGGTTCTCTTCTGTGTTTTTATCCTGAACCAGTCCACAAGGTCTCTGGAAGATCATTACCGCGAACAGACAGAAGCTGAGAATCTTCGTGTAAAATCCGTAATGTTCGATGTTGTCACAAACCTGTACAACATTTCCGAAAGTCTTGCAGATGACCAGGATCTTCTCAATATTCTGTATACCGATTATGCGGATCAGCAGACTGCGCACAATGCCATGAAAGCCTACAAAGGTATTTCCAATGTTTATGCCCGGGATACTTCTCTGAATTTTATTGGTATCTATACCTTCAACGAATCGCTGGGCGAGTATTCTTTTTTCCATCCTGCCACGAAGCAGATCCAGAACAGCAGCTGGTTCCAGCAGGCAGCGGATTATGCAGCGCCTTTCTGGCGTACCATGCACAGGACAGATACTATGCACAACACTTACTGGGAACTGAACCTGTACCGCAGGATCCCGCTTCCAAAAACAGGTTCCTACGCAGTGCTGAACATCAGCGTCAGTGACAACTACCTGAAAAGCCGGATTGACAATACAACCATGAAAACTGTTCTCTCTGTAAATCAGACGCCTGTTTTTTACAGCAATCAGAAAAGTTTCCTCGGGAACGGATTTCCGATTGCAACAGATTCCACGAAATCTTTTTACAGTGATTCCGGTGTTATGAAGATCGGTGAAAAAGATGTTATGGCCGCAGTGAGCACGCTGGTTCCCATTAATTCCGATGATACCATTTATCTGCTGTCCTATAATCCGGACGCACTTCGTTCCATAAGAGAGGTTCTGCGGAATTATATCCTGCTCACCATCGCAGTGATCCTGCTGCCCTGCCTTCTGTTTTTTATCTACTCCAGATATTTCAGCGGCAGAGTGCTGATGCTGCGCCAGGCCATGCACCAGGCCAGCCAGGAGAATTATGATATCATCGATTCTTTCGCAGGCAGCGACGAGCTTACCGATACTTTTGCAGATCTTAAGACCATGATCGGAACTATCAAGGATAAAGAAGCTCAGATCTACCAGTCCAGAATCCGTGAACAGGAGATCGTCAACCGCCAGCAGCAGATGGAATTTAAAATGCTGGCCAGCCAGATCAATCCTCATTTCCTGTACAACACTCTGGAAACCATCCGCATGAAGGCTTTTACAGCAGGCGACCGGGAAGTTGCCACAGCCATCAAGCTTCTTGGAAAATCCATGCGCTACGTTCTGGAAAACACAGGTACTGTTTCTATTACCCTGGAAAAAGAGCTCAGCTATATCCACACCTATGTTTCCATCCAGAAGCTGCGCTTCGGCGACCGGGTGAATTTCGATGAGGAGATCGATCTGCCTGCTCCGCTCTCGGAATATAAGATCCTGCCTCTTATGCTTCAGCCGATCATCGAGAATTCCATTTCTCATGGTCTGGAGGGCATGGAGAGCAACGGACATATCCTTCTGGAGATCCGGGAAGATTACGGTTTTCTCCTGATCCGCATCTCCGACAACGGAAAAGGTATGACGCCGGAAGAACTCTCCGCTCTTCTGGTCCGCATTGCAACAAGAGACGAAACCCGAACAAGAAGTATCGGACTTTATAATATCGACCAGCGGCTGCAGCTGTTTTACGGCCCCACATGCAAGCTTCAGATTGAAAGCACTGCCGGGGTAAAAACCACCTTCACGCTTCGGCTGCCGCTGGATAAAATCAAGGAGGATCTGACCAATGAAAGTTCTTATCGCAGATGATGAAGCCATCGTATTAGAAGGGCTGAAATATATTATTGACTGGGAATCTCTTGGATTTTCCATCTGCAGCCAGGCCAGAACCGGTGATGAAGCTCTGGAAAAACTTATGCGGCTTTCCCCTGATCTTGTTCTTCTGGATATCCGCATGCCGAAACTTACCGGCACGGAAATCGTCCAGATCGCAAGGGAAAACGGTTTCCGTGGGCACTTTATCATCCTCAGCGGATATTCTGATTTTTCCTATGCACAGACAGCTATCAAATATGGAGTGGATTTCTATCTCACCAAGCCTATTGATGAGGACGAACTGGAAAACGCAGTCCTCACCGTCAAAAAACAGATCGAGGAAGAGCGAAGATCTGCCCGCACTCTGAGCCAGTACCGCGAGAACGCCAGAGATACTATTATCCGCTCTCTCCTCACAGAGACAGATAATGACATTTCCTCCATGAATCTCTCAGATCTTCACTTGTCCACAGATATTTACCAGGTGGTGATCTACGAGCGTTTCAATAATGATCCTTTTCAGGTGACATGGGATTTTGCAGAACTTCTCAGGGTAAGCAACCAGGATCATAATTCTTTTGACCATGTAACCCTTGACCGCAAAGAAGTTTTTCTGCTGAAAGGTTCCTTTGCCCTGCAGCGTTTCGAACGACTGCTGACCCACTACCATGTGAATCCGCAAAAAGGTTCTCCGCTGGATTCTTTGTTCCTCACTTACGGGCGTAAGGTGTACAGGCCGGAAGATATCGTACATTCTTACCATGAAGCATGCCAGCTTCTGGAACGTCGTTTTTTCTGCGAATATAACCAGCACATTCTGGGCTATGAAAATCTGCCTTCACCAGATGATTCAACTTACCACGTAACAGATGAGGAAGCCCTGCATTATTCCGGACTTCTCACCAATTACATACAGACCAGGAACCACCGCTGCATGGAAGAACTTCTCCATGAGATCGGACAGGAACTTTTTTACTGCACAGACGGAATCCCTTCCATCAAGCGTTTTCTCATTGATATCTACCTGCAGATTAAGCAGAAGATCTCTCAGGTTTATACCAATATTTCCATACCGTTTTCCACCAATTCCGCGATCATTGATTCCATCGACGGAAAATCCTATCTCTATGAGATCCTGAAGGTTCTGGAAGGCCAGTTTGAAATGTGCATGAATGCCATCGGAGGCCCGTCCAGTGAGAACATTATGGACGATGTTCTCCATTATATTAATCATAACTATATGGATAACCTGAAGCTGGAAACGATTGCGCCGCTGTTCGGCTACAACAGTGCTTACCTGGGAAAGATCTTCACCAAACGGGTTGGCGAAAGCTTCAACTCCTATCTGGACCGCATCCGCATCCAGCAGTCCAAACAGCTTCTGGAAGATGAAAATCTGAAAGTTTATGAGATCGCCGAAAGGATCGGCTACAAGAATGTGGATTATTTCCACAAGAAATTCAAGAAATACGTAGGGGAAAGCCCTGCGGAGTATCGGAAGCAGATGCATAGATGATATAGCTGAAAAAAATCTCCCTGACTGAATCGCCGGGGAGATTTTTTCACCTGATCTTTACACTTTATGATCTGCATTTATATTACTCTGCGCTGCTGTCTGATTCTGTGCTGTCTGCAGAAGCATCTGCTGTACTGTCGCTGTCTGTGGAAGCTGTATCGCTGCTGTTCTCATCCTGATATTCCTTCACAACTTCCTCTCTTGCTGCCTGCTGTTCCTTCGCGCATTTCATATCATATTCAAGTACTGTATCGTAGTCCAGTCCTTTGAGGGTTTTCTGCATCTCTTCCAGAAGAGAATTGAACTGGTCTTCGTCAGATGCAAATACCATCTGCCAGGAGTAATCTACGATAGAAGCTTTGCACTGTCCGCGAAGTGTTGAGATCTGGGAATCTTCCTCAGGTACAACGTATCCGCTTCCTGGTGCTACAAGAACCTGATCGTTTTTCTGGAGATACTCCATGGTTGTCTGTGCGCCCATCTTGTCCTGCCAGTCTTTTGTAAGCTCGGATGTCTGGTCTGCAAGTACAGAATCCCATGTTGTGTAATCGTAGCATACACCTGTTTCCGGATCTGTATCCAGCTGGTTTACTGCCTTGTAGTTCAGAGCAGAAACACCGTCTTTCCAGGAGCCGCCGCCCCACTCATCCGGAACATTTACGTCCTCACTGTAAAGAGCTTTTTTACCAAAGTCTGTAAGTACCGGTGCATTGTCTTTCATTTCCCATGTCAGGCCTTCCGGTCCGCAGGTACTTGCTGTCTGTGCACAGGAAGCCATAACACCTTCCGGAGAGTACAGCCAGTCAATAAAATCTGCAAGTCTCTGAGGATCTTCTGCCTTGCTTCCGATCATGATGCACATGTTCTGTGCATTGCCATTTACCTGGCATCCATAAGAGAAAATATTCTCATCTTTCACTGGTACAAACTCGAAGCCTTTTCCCTGATTCATATTGTCGGTGGTGTTATATGCACCCTGTCCAAGCCATGGATACGGAGAGAAAAGGATCTGGCCATCCTGATATTTTGCAAACATGGTGTCATAGTTCTGTGTTGTGGATTCCGGATCTACAAGTCCCATCTGATTTGCCTCAAAGAGGAATTTCAGGGATCTTACATATGCAGAGTCAGAATCGATCAGGCTCTGGTAATCGGAACCGTCTGCTTTTGCAAGAACAAATCCCATCTCATCATAACCGTAAAGTGCTGCCTCCGGTTTCGCATTGGACATCAGGTTTCCGTCCCAGTCTTTGAAAAGAGAGATCGCGTAAGTCTGTTTACCGCTATCACTTGTAGGAACTGCTTCCTGCATTTTCTGCAGTACCGGGAGCACATCCTCGAGACTGTCGATCTCCGGATATCCGGCTGCTTTATAAGCATCCCATCTTAAATAAATACCATAGTTCGGATCAAGTCCCTCGGATGATGTTGTGGGTGAGTTGCTGGAAACCTCTGATGGAATCGCATAAATACCATCCTCATCCACAAGGCTGGAAACACTGTCAATGGCACTGTCATAACGGTGAACGTTCTCCGCATCTTTCAGAAGGTCTTTCATATCCACGATCAGACCTGCTGTAACAAGACTCTGGAGACGGCCATTCTGTGCACCTGTGATGATCAGATCACCAAGGTCTCCTGCTGCAGATCTTGTCTGGAAAAGTGTATCTCCGCCGCCTGCAACGTTAGGAGCAATAATGTTCAACTCCATGTTAAATTTATCTTTTACGATCTCTGCAAACCATCCGGACTGGATTCCCTGATAGTTCGCTGCACTGTCAAATACATCTACTGTAATGAAATCCTTGTACTTGGAATTCGTAGATCCGCTGTCGTCGCTTCCGGAAGCGGAATCACTGCCAGTATCGGAATTGGATGCTGTGGAATCTGCAGATGAGCTGTCGGAAGAAGATCCGCATCCTGCAAGAGAACCAACAACAAGTGCTGCGCCTAACAGCATACTTATCAGTTTCTTTCTCATTTCTTTATATCCTCCATTTTCTTTATATAATCTCTCGGAATCTCCAAGCCAGTAAATACAAGGCTTTCAGATTCCATTTTT
>CAVBVT010000022.1:0-28535 GCA_963598855.1 Eggerthellaceae bacterium | reverse complement strand
GCCTTGGATATTCTCACCCGGTAGAAATGGAAGATCCAGAAGGTCTTGAGTCCACAGTTGATGGAAACAAGATCATCGTATCTGGTATCAGCAAAGAAAAAGTTGGCCAGTACGCAGCTGAGATCAGAGACAAGAGAAGACCTGAGCCATACAAGGGCAAGGGAATCAAGTACGTTGACGAAGTTATCAGACGTAAAGTCGGTAAGACCGGTAAGAAATAATTAAGGAGAGTGAGAATATGATTAACAAAGCATCCAGAAGCGAAATTCGCGAAAAGAAGCATAGAAGATTACGTCATCATTTAAACGGAACTGCAACTACTCCTCGTCTGGCAGTATTTCGTTCCAACAAGCACATCTATGCACAGATTATTGATGACACAGTTGGTAAAACTTTAGTATCCGCTTCTACTCTCCAGAAGGACGTAAAAGCAGAGCTTGAGAATACTGACGATGTACAGGCTGCAGCTAAAGTCGGAACAGTAATCGGTAAAAAAGCTGTTGAGGCTGGTATCGAGAACGTTATTTTCGACAGAGGTGGATATATCTACCACGGAAAAGTTAAAGCACTGGCAGATGCAGCAAGAGAAGCTGGACTGAAATTCTAAGAGGAGGAAAAGAACACATGAAACGTAATCTTATTGATGCTAGTCAGTTAGAGTTAGAAGATAAAGTAGTATCAATCAAGCGTGTTACCAAGGTTGTTAAAGGTGGTCGTAACTTCCGTTTCACAGCTTTAGTTGTTGTAGGTGACGGCAATGGACACGTTGGTGCAGGTTTAGGAAAAGCAGCAGAAATTCCGGAGGCGATCCGCAAAGGTAAAGAGGACGCTATGAAGAAACTTGTTACTGTTGCAAGAGACGAGAACAATTCCATTACACACGACTTCATCGGAAAATTCGGAAGTGCTGAGATGCTTCTGAAGAGAGCTCCGGAAGGTACTGGAGTTATCGCCGGCGGCCCGGCACGTGCCGTAATCGAGCTTGCTGGTATTAAGAACATCCGTACAAAATGTATGGGTTCCAGAAATAAACAGAACGTAGTTCTGGCAACAATCGCAGGCCTGAGCCAGTTAAAGACTCCGGATGAGGTTGCAAAGCTCCGCGGAAAATCTGTAGATGAGATTCTGGGTTAAGGAGGACATGGAAATGGCAGATACAATCAAGGTTACACTGGTAAAATCTCCAATCGGTGCAGTACCGAAGCACAAAAAAACTGTAAAAGCTATGGGTCTTACAAAGATGCATAAAACAGTTGAGATGCCAGACAACGCTGCAACAAGAGGAATGATTCAGCAGGTGCAGCACCTGGTAAAAGTAGAAGATTAAGGAGGTGCCAGAATGGAATTATCAAACTTAAGACCCGCAGAGGGTTCCAAGCATAGCGATAACTTCAGAAGAGGCCGTGGACATGGTTCAGGAAACGGCAAAACAGCTGGTAAAGGACATAAAGGACAGCTTGCTCGTTCCGGACACAAGAAACCGGGATTCGAGGGAGGTCAGATGCCTTTATACAGACGTCTTCCTAAGAGAGGTTTCACTAACAGAAACTCCAAAGAGATTATCGCAATCAATGTAGACGTTCTCAATCGTTTTGAGGATGGCGCAGAGGTTACAGTTGACAGCTTACTTGCAAGCGGTGCAATCTCCAAGATCGGTGATGGTGTTAAGATCCTTGGAAACGGCGAGCTTACAAAAAAACTCAATGTTAAAGTAAACGCTGTCAGCGAGACTGCAAAAAATAAAATTGAAGCTGCTGGTGGTACAGTAGAGGTGATCTAATGTTTGAGACTCTTAAGAGTGTTTTCAAAGTAAAGGAAATGAGAAGAAAACTTCTCTATCTGATCTGGATGATATTCGTGATCAGAATCGGATCCCAGCTTCCTGTACCGGGAGTCGACAGTGACTTCTTTAAGCAGTGGTTTGAATCTAATACCGGTGACGCATTCAATTTCTTTGATGCGTTCACCGGCGGTTCCTTTACTCAGATGTCAATTTTTGCATTGAACATCACACCTTACATTACTTCTTCCATTATCATTCAGCTTCTTACCATTGCCATTCCGGCACTGGAAGAGATGCAGCGTGACGGAGAAGAAGGAAGAAAAAAGCTTACAGCAATCACACGTTATGTTACTGTAGGTCTTGCTCTGTTTGAATCTGTTGCCATGGCAATCGGATTCGGACGTCAGGGTATGATCCCGAACATGAACTTCCTTAAAGGAGTTGTAGTTGTTGCAAGTTTAACAGCGGGTTCCGCAATGCTTATGTGGCTGGGGGAGCGTATTACAGAGAAGGGTGTTGGAAATGGTATTTCCATCGTCCTGACTATCAATATCGTTTCCAGGATTCCGAGTGATATATCCCTTCTTTATGAGAACTTCGTCAAGGGCAAAACAATTGCAAAAGGAATGCTTGCAGCCTGCATCATTGCTGTGATCATCCTGGTTGTTGTAGTGCTCGTACTTATCCTCAACGGAGCAGAGAGAAGAATTCCGGTTCAGTATTCCAAGAAGATGGTTGGACGTAAGATGATGGGCGGTCAGTCCACAAACATCCCGCTCAAGGTAAATACTGCCGGCGTTATCCCGGTTATTTTTGCTTCCTCTATCATGTCATTCCCGTCAATCATTGCACAGTTCGCTGGCAAAGGTAACGGAACAGGCATTGGAAGTGAGATCTTAAGAGGACTTTCCTCCAATAACTGGTGTAATCCAAGTCAGATCCAGTATAGCTGGGGCCTGATCGTGTATGTGGTACTTTGCGTATTCTTCGCATACTTCTACACATCCATTACTTTCAATCCGTTGGAAGTAGCCGATAATATCAAAAAGCAGGGCGGTTTTATCCCAGGCATCCGTCCGGGAAAACCGACTTCAGATTATTTGACTAAGATCCTAAATTATATTATATTTATAGGTGCAGTAGGTCTTGTTATCGTGGCCGTTATCCCGTTCTTCTTCAACGGTGTGTTCGGTGCGGATGTTTCCTTCGGCGGTACATCTATCATCATCATCGTAGGTGTTATCCTGGAGACCGTTAAGCAGATGGAATCCCAGCTGCTTGTACGTAATTACAAAGGCTTCCTGAACTAATTGAAAATGAAGGTTGCGGTGCGAAAGTGTCGCAGCCTTGATTTGTAAACAGGACTGTCTGAAGATCAGGCAGAAAAAAGGAAAATGGAGGGTATGCTATGAGAATTATTATGTTGGGTGCACCGGGGGCAGGCAAAGGTACTCAGGCTAAGAAGATCGCGGCGAAATATGGGATCCCGCACATCTCCACAGGAGATATTTTCCGTGCCAACATCAAGAACGGTACTGAGCTTGGAAAAAAAGCAAAAACTTACATGGATCAGGGACTTCTTGTTCCGGATGAACTGACCTGTGACCTTGTTGTTGACAGAATCCAGCAGGATGATGCAAAAGAAGGCTATGTTCTGGATGGTTTTCCAAGAACAATTCCGCAGGCAGAGTGTCTGACAGAAGCTCTGGCTAAACTTGGAAGCAAAATTGACTATGCAATCGATGTGGATGTTCCGGATGACAATATCGTGAAACGTATGGGCGGACGCCGTGCATGCGTGAAATGCGGTGCAACTTATCACGTAGTTTTTGCAGCACCGAAAACAGAGGGTGTGTGCGATACTTGTGGCGACAAGCTTGTACTTCGTGACGATGACAAGCCGGAGACAGTCCAGAAGCGTCTGAACGTTTATCATGAGCAGACACAGCCATTGATTGACTATTACACCACACAGGGTGTTTTGAAGACGGTAGACGGAACCAGGGACCTGAATGAGGTATTCCAGGAGATCGTTGACATCTTAGGAGAATAAGAATGTCCGTAACAATTAAGACACAGCATGAAATAGAACTTATGAGAGAATCTGGCCATCTTCTTGAGAAGGTGCATGACGGTTTGATCCCTTATATCAAACCAGGTGTCAGCACAAAGGAGATCGACCGTATCGGTGAAGACATGATCCGGTCCATGGGCTGTATTCCGAACTTTCTGAACTACGGAGGTTTTCCGGCTTCTTTCTGCATCAGCCTGAATGATGAGGTTGTGCATGGAATTCCATCCGAGGAGAAGATAATCCAGGACGGGGATCTGGTTAAGATCGACGCCGGCCTGATTTACAAGGGCTACCATTCTGACGCAGCACGTACTTATGCAGTAGGCGAGGTATCCAAAGAAGCACAGCAGCTTATTAAAGTTACAAGAGAGTGCTTTTTCGAAGGACTGAAAATGGCAAAAGCCGGAAATCATTTAAATGATATTTCCAAAGCCATCGGAGCCCACGCAGCGAAATACCGTTACGGTATTGTACGTGACCTTGTAGGACATGGAATCGGAACTCATCTTCATGAGGATCCGCAGATTCCAAACTTCCCGCAGAAGCGCAGGGGCATCAAGCTCCTTCCGGGAATGACCCTGGCCGTCGAGCCCATGATCAACCTTGGTCGTGCGGACGTGGCATGGCTGGACGATGAGTGGACAGTAGTAACCATGGATGGTTCACTTTCCGCACATTATGAAAATACGATCCTCATCACAGATGGGGAACCAGAGATTCTGACGCTTACGAATCTGTAAGCAGCAATTGTTGTCATGACATAGGAGGTAAAAAATGTCAAAAGCAGATGTGATCGAAGTAGAAGGCACTGTTCTGGAGAAACTGCCTAACGCGATGTTTAAAGTAGAACTGGAAAACAAACATGTGGTACTTGCCCATATCAGTGGTAAGCTCCGTATGAATTTCATCCGTATTCTCCCGGGAGATAAAGTAACGATCGAACTTTCTCCGTATGATCTTTCCAAGGGAAGAATCATCTGGAGAGATAAATAATAAGAGTGATTTTTTTAGACCTGGCGGTTAAAGCTGCTGGGTCTTTTTTGTGTCTTTTCGTAGAAAAAAGATTTCAAAGTGGACTTTATCCATCACACTTTTTTCACGCTTTAAACATAAAGTGGACAGATTTTGCTGATATAGTATGAGCATACAAGAAAGAGAGAGGTGTTCATATGAAGAAAAAATATCTTGCAGCAATCTTAGGAGTTATGATGGCGACGACATCTGTTACCGCATGCGGGGCAGCGACAACAGAGACAACGACAAATACAGCAGAGAGTTCAGAGAATAAAGAGACAGAAGACACAACGGCAGAGAGCACAGAAAGCGCAGATGACAGTGACAGCAGCATAGATGCTGATAAAGAGGATTCCGATGAGGAAGATGTGACCTACGGTGAAGTAAAATCTGTGGAAGACGGCAAGATTACGATCGCTGTCGGAACAATGAAAGAAATGGGCGGAAACGGCGGAGCACCTGGCGGAGATCAGGGAGAAGCCCCTGAGAAGCCGGATGGAGATGGAAGCGGAGATGCTTCTGCTGACAGCGCGGATAAGAATAGTGATGAAGATACAGCATCTAATGATAGCAGTGATGCAGATAGCACAGAATCTGACAGCAATGATGAAGAGTCCGATAAAACGGACAGTAAAACAGATGATTCAACTGACAGTGCAGCAAACACAGATAGTACAACAGATAAGCCAGATGGCAACGGAGATGGCCAGGCACCTGGTGGAGATCAGGGCGAAGCACCTTCCATGCTGGATCTGACAGGTGATGAGATGACTGTCACAGTAACAGACGATACTGTGATCACAAAAGAAAGTGCCGGTGGCCCGGGCGGAGCACCAGGAGGAAACCAGGGAGAGGCCCCGGAGAAACCAGACGGGGATGGAAATGCTTCTTCAGATAGTGCAGAGGAAAAGGACAGCGATTCAGCAGAGTCAACTGATGCAGATAGTACGGAATCAGACAGTGCTGAAACAGAGTCCGATAAAACGGATAGTTCTAAAGATGACAGTGCAGCACCGGAGCAACCAGACGGGGACAGCGCAGATGGAAATGGTCAGGGAGAAGCCCCAGAGAAACCAGACGGAGATAACGGAGACGGCCAGGCGTCAGGAGGTGATCAGGGCGGAGCCCCAGATGGCGGCAATTCCCAGAGTGAGACCATCGAACTTTCTGACATCCAGGAAGGCGACATTGTAGCCATCACAACAGACGATGACGGAAATGCCCTGACCATCAAAGTACAGAGCACAGACATGGGCGGCGGCCAGGGTGGCCCAGGAGGAACACCTGGCGGACAGTCCCAGGGAGTAGACAGCTACGATGCAGCCAATACTTATGATTCTGATACAGAAGTATCCGATACATCTCTGGAATCCACAGGAACAGATGAGAACGCAGCACTTGTTTCCTCAGGCGCAAACGTAACTTTCAATAATGTGGACATTACAAGAAATTCTTCCGACAGTACAGGTGGCGACAACTCCAGCTTTTACGGTGTAGGAGCAGCACTCCTTGCAACAGACGGAAATGCTTATGTAAAAGGCGGAACAGTCACAACTGACGCAGCAGGCGGAGCAGGACTTTTTGCCTACGGCGACGGAACTGTTTATGCAGCAGATACCACCATCAAGACAACACAGGACACTTCCGGCGGAATCCACGCAGCCGGCGGTGGTAAATTATACGCCTGGGATCTGAACGTAGAGACAGACGGAGAATCAGCAGCAGCTATCCGAAGTGACCGTGGCGGCGGAACTATGGTAGTAGATGGCGGAACTTATACATCCAACGGTGTAGGTTCACCGGCAGTATACTGCACAGCAGATATCGCAGTAAAAGATGCCACACTTACAGCTAACGGATCAGAGGCCGTATGCATCGAGGGACTGAATTCCCTGCATCTTTTTAACTGTGACCTTACCGGAAATATGAGTGACTTAAGCCAGAATGATTCTACCTGGACAGTAATCCTCTATCAGAGTATGTCCGGTGACTCCGAAGTAGGAAACAGCACCTTCCAGATGGACGGAGGAACTCTTACATCCCAGAACGGCGGCGTATTCTACACAACCAATACAGAGTCTGACATCACTCTGAAAGATGTAGATATCACATACAACAATGACAACGAGTATTTCCTCCGCTGCACAGGAAATAACAATGAAAGAGGCTGGGGCGAAAGCGGAGCTAACGGAGCAGACTGCGACTTCACAGCGATCAGCCAGGATATGGAAGGCAGCGTGATCTGGGATACCATCAGCCAGCTTGACTTCTATATGACAGATGGAAGCAACCTGACAGGCGCTATCATAGACGATGAGAGTTTTGCCGGCAACGGCGGAGATGGTTATTGCAATGTATATGTCAGTGATGACTCTACCTGGACAGTAACAGGCGACAGCACAGTATCCACACTTTCCAACGCAGGAACCATCGTGGACGACTCCGGAAAAACTGTCACAATTAAAGGAACAGACGGAACTGTATATGTAGAAGGCGACAGCGATTACACAATTACTGTGGATAAATATGAAGATACAGCAGATACATCAGGCAGCGATACAGTAGCATCCTGGTCTGATTATGAAGTAGAGAAACCGGATACACTTTAAGAGCGTATACCATTTGGAAACAGTGAAAACCTCAGATTTGCTGAAAGATCATGAAGTGATTACGTTTCAGATATTATAAGTATTATAAGGCTGGACATAAGAATCCCCCGGAAATGATTAGGAAAGATCATTTCACGGGGGATTCGTTTATGTAGTCAGTTTTTAAAATTTCATCTGAGATGTTATTATTTTATCATCCAATTCAGCCAAGTGCGATTCCAAGGATCAGCACCAGGAAGCATACAGGAATATAAAGATATTTACATATCGGGTAAAAATATTTCGTAAATGGTTTCTCACGCCCTTTGTTGATCTGGCTCTCCACATATTTCCGACCAAAAACCCAGAAGAACATGATGCCTGCAAGGCCTGCACCAAGAGGACAGATATAGATAGAAAGAACATCCATCCAGTCAGAAACAATACCCTGGATCAGAAGAGAAACCACGATGCCGATCGTTGCGATCACTGCACAGGAAGGGATACGTCCGCCTGTCCAAGTGCAAAAATCCAGGTGGAAGGTTTCGCCAGAACTTCCGGTTCCACACGGAAGATATAACGATATCCGGCAGCAGAACCAGGCTGAAAAGCAACATAGATGCCAAGGACCACAAACAGTACAAAGAAGATCGGCATCATGATCTTGTTCGCTTTTTCATAAGAATAAATTCCTCTCGCCATTGATTGTTTCAGTATAACATAATTCAGGAAAAGAAGGAACTGCACAGCACCGGAAATCAGAGCATTTCCACAGGGCGAGTGGAAGATATAAAGTTTATGGATCACCGGCGCAGGGCATTATCATAAAAACGAAAATGATCTGGTCTGTGGCGTGACTGAGTATACTCAAACATCACACCGTCACTGTTATAAGTCTGGCTGGATACAACCGCCACGCAGTTATAATCCTTTACATTCAGATGAAGATATTTTTCATCGATCTCTGTAACTTTTTCCACAGTCATAACACGTTTGCTGTTTACGATGGTCATATGAAGTTCTTGTTCCAGATATTCATAGATGGAATGGCTGGCGATCTCTGCCGTAAGCCCCGGAACTGATTCTTTCAGAAAATAATTGTGGTTGATGATCAGCGGAACATCTTCCAGATAGTGGATACGCTGAATATAATAAACCTCCGCACCAACGGGAAAACCTGTGTAAGCAGCCTGTTTTTCACTGATGCAAAGTTCTGTAAAAAGTGCCACTTCCGTATGGGCATTCTGGCCGTTGCGGGCAGCAGATTCCTTGAAAGTTTCGATCTCTCCGATAGTAAAAGCTGTCTGTTCATTTGGGCGGTAGATATTGCGGACACCTTTTCCCTGCATGGTCTGCACATAACCGTCACTGACAAGAAGGCCCACTGCACGCCGCAGGGTATTGCGGGAACAGCCGTAAGTCTGGATCAGGGTGTTTTCGGAAGGAAGAAGCTCCTGATAGGCAAAGGTATTATCTTCTATTTTCATTTTCAGGTCTTTATAGATATCTTCATAAATACTTCTGGGCATTTCTATTCTCCATTCATGTTCAGTCAAAAAAGTAGTCTGATAAATTTATTTCCATAATATTATAAAAGATTTCCGGTGCAAGTTCAATGTGAATACTGAAAAATGTTTAAACAAGTGCGATATAAATAAAACATCGACAACATGTTTAAACAACTTGCGGAGCGTAAATAAAAACCATATGTGGGAGAGGAACTGGGAATGACCAATGCCCACTACAACGATATTTCCCAGTACCGCGATGTGGAAAGCCTGAATTATTACAATATCCTTCTTTCTGAGGGAAAAACAAAAGAACAGGCTCTTGAAATCCTTTCAGCAAGATCAAGGGATAACAGCAGAACACCGATGCAGTGGTCCGCAGACAAAAATGCAGGCTTCACAGAGGGAACCCCGTGGATCCAGGTGCCGGAGAACTATAAGGAGATCAATGCACAGGCAGAGGTGCAGGAAGAAGATTCTGTTTACGCTTTTTATAAGAAGCTGATCGCCCTCAGAAAAGAGAAAGATATCATTGCAGAGGGAACCATTGATTTCCTGGAAAAAGAAAACGCGGATGTACTGGCTTATAAACGGAACTATCAGGATGAAGAACTGATCGTTCTGAATAACCTTACCAAAAGATCAGTGGACATCAAGCAGCAGCCGGAGTGGAAAGAGTATCAGAAGCTTCTGGGAAATTACGAAGATATTATTGCAGAAGATGGAAAGATCACGTTAAGACCATTTGAGACAATAGTACTGGATTCTGAAAAATAAATAAAAAACAGAGGAGAAGCATTCCGGATAAAATGCTTCTCCTCTGTTTTATGTAAGGATATTTTTGGCAAAAATAGTTTTAAGCCTGTTCTTTCTGACAGGAAAGTTCTGCGCATTCAACAGCAGCAGAGATCTTTTCAGAAGACGTAACTGTATCGGAGGCAAGCGCAGAAGAATTGACCCGGATATCAGCCGCTACCAGCCATACGGCCAGAAATGCAGGAATCAGGCAGAGCCAGATACCGTGGATATCATATACCAGATAAAGAATCAGGGAAAGAGCTGCACCTGTATGGAAAGAAAGCAGCGTCATTCCGTAGAACTTCGCTTTGTCACGCTGAGCGGTATCCTTTTTCATAAGGAAGGTAGTAAGTGCGGATGTAAACTGGCGCAGATTGTTGGTAGAAAAAATGGTGGAGCTGTTGTATCCGCCAGGAGCTTTGAATGTACACCACTGGAAAGGCATTGCAAAGAATACCGGGTACAGGGCGATCACAGGACTCATCTGGGATGGCAGAAAACCAAGGAGCATAACTGCGCAGATATCGATCCCGATGCTGATAAAACGAAGATCAGCAGAAACATGTTCCGGAATCCATACAGTAAGGATCACAGCAGTCATATAGATGACCATGGCACCAACACGAAGCATCATATCCGAAAAATTTCTTCCTATAAGATCACGTACCAGATAAAGCAGGTTGGCAGTCTGTGCATTGCCGAAAAGATCTGCTCTGGATACAATAGCGTAAAGCCCAAGGTATCCGCCGATAAAAGACAGGGTATAGTGGATCAGAAAACGGTATCTCTCAGTGTTCATAAAATAAAACTCCTTCATTAATATGTAAAAACTCCTCCGAACTCTGCATTCCATTATAATACGACTGGAAAAATAATAGAATAGTCAAATCCGATGAAATAAAACAAAAAAAATCAAAAATTTTTTAAAATTCTGCTTGCATTTCGGGAAAACAGGTGTTAGTATATATTTCAAGCGCGCAAATACTGTGTATGAGTGCGCCTGTGAAACTGCAGATATGAGACTAATTTACGGAAGGAGGATTTCCAGTGAAAGTAAGATCATCTGTAAAGCCGATCTGCGAGAAGTGCAAGGTCATTAAGAGAAAGGGATCCATCAGAATCATCTGTGAGAACCCGAAGCACAAACAGCGTCAGGGTTGATTTCCATATCGGAACTTCTTTGGAATGTTTGTGAAACGTGCGGCTGCAGTATGAAACACCCGGTAGGGTTGTTCAACTGAGTAATAATAAGCATGTATTGCCTAATACCGAGAGGCAGCAGCGGTTAAGATCCGCAATTTCGGAAAGGCTGTGATTCGCCAATTACAGCTGGGTGTTTTACCGAGGCACCCCAATTAGGAAACTAGAATAGAAAGTGACAGATCGATATGTCCCATTTCACCTTGCGGGAGCAAGTGACATACGGTATGAAGAACTTTCAGAAACAGAAAATGGAGGAAACAGTACATGGCTCGTATAGCTGGTGTAGACTTACCAAGAGAGAAACGTATTGAAATCGGTCTTACCTACATTTATGGAATTGGTAGACCAAGCGCAGACAAAATTCTTGCTAAAGCAGAGGTTAATCCTGACACACGTGTCAGAGATCTGACTGATGACGAGGTTAAGAGACTGAGTGCTGTTATTGATGAGACAATGACAGTAGAAGGTGATCTGAGAAGGGAAATCGCCCTTAACATCAAGAGACTGCAGGAGATCGGATGCTACAGAGGTATCCGTCATCGTAAAGGACTCCCGGTTCGTGGTCAGAAGACTAAGACAAATGCGAGAACTCGCAAAGGACCGAAGAGAACAGTAGCTAACAAGAAGAAATAATTTTTAGATATAACTAATTAATTTCAATAAAAGGAAAGTGTAGGTTAGTTTTAAAATGGCAAAAGTTACAAAGAAAACGACAAAACGTCGTGTCAAGAAAAACGTTGAACACGGACAGGCACATATCCAGTCTTCCTTCAACAATACAATCGTTACACTGACAGATAACGAAGGAAACGCGCTTTCATGGGCAAGTGCCGGTGGTCTTGGATTTAAAGGTTCAAGGAAATCTACCCCTTATGCAGCACAGATGGCAGCAGAGACTGCAACAAAAGCTGCTTTAATTCATGGATTAAAAACAGTAGACGTTATGGTAAAAGGCCCGGGCTCAGGCCGTGAAGCAGCAATCCGTGCGCTTCAGGCATGCGGACTTGAAGTAACCAGCATTCGTGACGTAACTCCGGTTCCTCACAATGGATGCCGTCCACCAAAACGCAGAAGAGTCTAATTAGGAGGTAGTTGAAAATGGCAGTAAATAAAGTGCCTGTTCTGAAAAGATGCAGATCCCTTGGCCTGGATCCAATTTACTTAGGAATTGATAAGAAGTCCACAAGACAGTTAAAACGTGCAAACCGTAAAGTATCTGAGTACGGTCTTCAGCTGAAAGAGAAACAGAAAGCTAAATTCATCTACGGAGTACTTGAGAAACCTTTCCGTAACTACTACAAGAAAGCTGACAGAATGCAGGGCCAGACAGGTGAGAACCTTATGGTTATGCTTGAGAGCAGACTTGACAACATCGTTTTCCGTATGGGATTCGCTAGAACAAGAAGAGAGGCTCGTCAGATCGTAGATCACAAGCACGTACTTGTAAATGGAAAATGCGTAAACATCCCGTCTTACCTTGTTAAGGCTGGAGATACAATTGAGATCAGAGAGAAGAGCAAAGGTTCTGAGAGATATAAAGGAATCCTTGAGGTTACTGGCGGAAGACTTGTTCCGGAGTGGATCGACGCTGATCAGGAGAACCTGAAGGGTGTAGTTAAAGAGCTTCCTACAAGAGAGCAGATCGATGTTCCTGTAAACGAGATGCTTATCGTCGAGCTGTATTCTAAATAATTAGCAGCTGTTCACTGTGTTTATAGTTGCAAAATTGGTAATACCCTCGAATGTTGATTAACCCAGAAGGAGGGAACCTTATAGTGTTTGATTTCAATAAACCAAAAATCGAAATTACCGAAATATCCGAAGATAAGAAGTTTGGAAGATTCGTTGTAGAGCCTCTCGAGAGAGGTTATGGTACTACCCTTGGCAATTCTTTAAGAAGAATTATGCTGTCCTCCCTTCCGGGAGCTGCAGTAAGCCAGGTGAAGATCGATGGTGTACTTCATGAATTCAGCTCCATTCCGGGCGTGAAGGAAGATGTGACCGAGATCATCATGAATCTGAAATCTCTTGCCATCAAGAATCACAGCAGTGACAATGAGCCGAAGACCGCATACATCGAGTGTGAGGGCAAAGGTGTTGTTACAGCAGCTGATATCCAGGCAGATCAGGATATTGAGATCATGAACCCGGATCAGGTTATCGCAACCCTGAACGGTGGAAAAGACTGCAGATTAGCCATGGAACTTACAATTACCAAGGGACGTGGTTATATCAGCGCAGATAAAGGTAAAACTGATGATATGCCGATCGGTGTGATCGCAGTTGATGCGATCTACACTCCGGTTGACAGAGTCAACATGATCGTCGAGAATACACGAGTTGGTCAGGTAACTGACTTCGACAAGCTTACACTGGATGTATACACCAATGGAACACTTGATCCGGATGAGGCAGTCAGCCTTGCAGCGAAGGTTCTCAGCGAGCATTTAAGCCTTTTCATTGACCTTTCCGAGAATGCTAAGACCGCAGAGGTTATGATCGAGAAAGAAGACAATGAGAAAGAGAAAGTTCTGGAGATGAGCATTGATGAGCTTGAGCTCTCTGTTCGTTCCTACAACTGCCTGAAGAGAGCCGGCATCAATACAGTAGAAGAATTATGTAATAAGACTTCTGACGATATGATGAAGGTTCGTAACCTGGGTCGCAAGTCCTTAGAGGAAGTACTTGCAAAACTCAAAGAGCTGGGTCTTCAGCTTCAGCCAACTGAGGAGTAATCCAGAAGCAGAATAATGAGTGGGGTGTCAGCACCTGGGCAGTAAGACCGAACAAGCGTGTTCAGGTGTCCCGCAGATGGAGGATAATACAATGGCAAAATATAGAAAATTAAGCAGAACATCTAACCAGAGAAAAGCTCTCCTGAGAAATCAGGTGACTAATCTTCTTCATCACGGAAAAATCGTGACAACAGAAGCTAAAGCTAAAGAGATCCGCAAGATTGCTGAGGGACTTATCGCTATGGCTGTACGTGAGAAAGACAATTTCGAGACAGTTACAGTAACAGCTAAAGTTGCTCGTAAAGATGCTGACGGAAAACGTGTGAAAGAAGTCGTAGACGGCAAGAAGAAAACAGTTTACGATGAAGTACAGAAAGAGATCAAGAAAGATGCTCCTTCCAGACTTCATGCACGTCGTGAGATGATGAAAGTTTTCTATCCTGTAACAGAGGTTCCTGCTAAGGGCGCTGGCAGAAAGAAAAACACAAAAGAAGTTGACATGGTTGATAAGATGTTCAGCGAGATCGCTCCGAAATACGCAGATCGTAACGGTGGTTACACAAGAATCGTTAAGATCGGACAGCGTAAAGGCGATGCAGCTATGGAAGTTCTTATCGAGCTTGTATAATGGTAATCTTGACCTTTTTAAAGGACATTTGCAGAGATGCAGATGTCCTTTTTTGTATTTGTCGAAAAATTGAAAACATGCATAAATGGTGGATTTTCGGCCATAATTTGCCGCAAGATATTAAGATTTGCATAATAATTCATGGTATAATAGTAGAACAAAAAAGATACAACGATGGAATAAAAGGGGATATATAAATATGACGATGATGACCGTTGCCATTTGTGATGACATGCAGGCAGATACGAGAAGGCTTCACAAACAGCTTGTGCGAATCGTTCCGGGGTCAGAAATTCGGATATTTAAAAGCGGGGAGCTTTTATTGGAAGAATTGGAAAAGAAAAGGAAACCTTATGATGTAATTTTTGTAAATATGGATTCGAAAAAAACAGATGGACTGAACACCATACGAAAAATAAGAGAACAGGAAATGTCAGTTGCTGTTATTTTTATGAGCAGGAGTGACGAATATTACAGAGATGCATTTGATATGTTTGCATATAACTATCTTCTGAAACCAGTAACCCTGGAAACATTAGAATATGTTATGGCACCGTTGAAGAAGAGACTGAATGCGGATACAGATGAGAGGATGATCCATTTTCAGTACCGTGCACGTGTATATACCTTGCGGCACAGCCAGGTGAGTTATATAACAAGCAGCCTTCATATTGTGAATTTTCATATGACAGATGGAAGTACACTGCAGTGCAGAGGTAAGTTAAAAGATTTTGAGAAACAGTTGGAAAATAGTATATTTTTGCGGTGCCATCAGAGCTTCATTGTAAATATGGAGCGGATCACTGGTGCGAAGGTAGATAGTTTCAGCATAGGAGAGAATGTAATTCCTATATCACGTTCCTATAACAAAACAGCTCATGAGAGATACGAAGAGTATCTTAAGCTGCAGCAGGAAATTTCATGGGGGGGGTATCGGGGTAATCGCGGTTGATTGTGTCCGTGAAGCATGTTACTGCTCCTGAAGAGGACAGTAACAATAATCCCCCTTGATTATTATTCCTTTTTAGCGTACAATCGGTAATGTACAAAAAATCAGAGTACAGGTATGCGAAAGGATGATAAAAATGGTCGGCAGAATTTCCGGTACTACCGGACAGTTGAAATATAACATGGATTCAGGCGAAGAACCTGAACGAAATAGATTTGCAGAAGATACGAAGGAAAGCACGCAGGAGATGTTTTTCTTTAAATCTTGTGCATTTTTTTGTTGCCTGAAATGATCCGCCGGCTGATCCTGACCATAGAAATCTTGGTACTGTCTCTGTTTATTATTGGTGGAAGTTCGGTGATAACACAGACAGCTGCAGCCAGAATAACAGAATTTTCCTGGACAGACCACAGGACGATCGCTCATGCACTGGGCGGCCTGGATGGAAAGGAATATCTGAATTCCAGAGAAGGATTTCTGGCCATGTACAACCAGGGAGTAAGGCTTTTTGAGCTGGATCTGTCCAGAACATCAGACGGCGTATGGGTATGCCGCCACAACTGGAATGAATCCATGGGCCAGTGGAAAGGCACAGGAAAAAAAGTTCTTACAGAGAAGGAGTTTACATCCAATAAAATATATGGGAAATATACGCCCATGACGCTGGAAGATTTTTTTCTGCTGCTGAAAGATTATCCGGATGCGTATGTGATGATCGATTCCAAGCAGTATTCCATCCGCAATTATCAGAAAACCCTGGAGGATTACTGTGAATATGTAGAGGTCGCGCGTGCAGCCGGAGTCGGGGAAGTTCTGGATCAGATCATCCCGGAGATCTACAGTGAAGCCATGTATCCGGGAACTGCAATGATCCATTCATTTCCTTCTTATATTTACTCATTGTGGCAGGAATATTCCACAGAAGATATGGAAGAGATCGCAGCATTCTGTAAAGAAAAAAAGATACAGGCTGCAACGATCTACTGGAAATACTGGTCTGAGGAGGCTCAGAAGATTTTTGAGGAGCAGGGGATCCGGCTTTATGTATACACAGTTAATGACAGGAACCAGGCCAGAAAATATCTCGCAGAAGGAGCAGAAGGAGTCTGCACGGATTTTCTCACAACGGAGGATCTGTGGTAGAACGAAATAAAAACAAAGGAAACGGACGATTATGAAAATAAGAACTACGGTTGCTGTGATGGCAGCGAAGATCACTGGACATGTCTGTAAGCTTATGGGCCGCCAGGGAGTTACCTGGGCCGGTAAGATCGCACTGAAGATATGCCCTGATATCCTGGAGGAGCTTTCCTCCCAGGTAAGAGAAAAAATATTCGTAGTATGCGGAACCAACGGAAAGACAACAACCAACAATATGCTCTGCGCAGGGCTTGAGGCAGAAGGAAAGAAAGTGATCTGCAACCATACAGGTTCCAATATGCTCAATGGAGTTGTGGCAGCCTTTGTGCTGGGAGCAAAACCAAGTGGAAAACTGGATGCAGATTATGCCTGTATCGAGGTAGATGAGGCATCCACAAGACACGTATTTACCAAGATCAAGCCGGACTATATGGTTATGACCAATCTGTTCCGAGATCAGCTGGACCGTTATGGTGAGATTGATATTACCATGAATATCCTGGAGGAAATGATGCGGAAAGTTCCGGATATGAAAGTCATTGTGAACGGAGATGATGCGCTGTCCGCATATCTGGCTATGGACTGCGGGAATCCTTATGTGACATACGGAATCAACAAACCGGTGATCAAAAGCAAGACCAATGAGATCCGTGAGGGACGTTTCTGCAAATGCTGCGGGGAGCGTCTTGTATACAGTTTTTATCACTACAGCCAGCTTGGTGATTACAGATGTCCGAAATGCGGATTTAAACGTCCGGAGATCAATTTTGATGCCACAGATGTAAAGGTGGATGATCAGATCGCATTTACTGTGGAAGATAAACGGATCACAGCCAATTACAAAGGTTTCTACAATGTTTATAATATTCTGGCTGCTTATGCAGGAATCCGTACAGCAGGATTTACGGCAGAGCATTTTAATGACATGCTGAAGAAATTTAATCCTGAGAACGGCCGAATGGAACAGTTCCGCATTAAGGGAACCAGCGTTGTGCTGAACCTGGCCAAGAACCCGGCAGGTTTTAACCAGAATATCTCTGCAGTTATGCAGGATGAGTCACCGAAGGATATCATCATTGTGATCAATGACAATGCACAGGATGGAAAAGATATCTCCTGGCTCTGGGATGTAGATTTTGACCTGTTCGGAGGGGATAACATCAATTCCATCACAGTCAGCGGCATCCGCTGCCAGGATATGCGTCTCCGGCTGAAATACGTAGATATTCCGTCCATGCTGGAGAATGATGTGGAGACAGCCATCCGCAAACGGATCGACGACGGAGTTGGAAATCTCTACGTACTGGTAAACTATACAGCACTGTTTGGAACCAGAAATATACTGAAGAAACTGGAGGGTGAGAAATGAAAATAACGATCGGACATTTATACCCGGATCTTCTGAACCTTTATGGTGACAGAGGAAATATCCAGTGTCTTATGAAACGATGTCTCTGGAGAGGAATCGAGGCAGAGAACATTGCTTTTGAGCTGGACGACAAGATCGATTTTTCCAAGCTGGATATCGTGCTTCTTGGCGGTGGTTCAGACAGAGAGCAGATGCTGGTCTGCGAGAAACTGAAAGAGATACAGAAGGATTTTAAGGCTTATGTTGAGGATAACGGTGTTGTTATTGCAATCTGCGGTGGATATCAGCTTCTTGGAAACTATTACAAGACGGATCAGGGAATGATCGAGGGCCTGAAGCTGGTAGATATGAGCACTGAGCAGGGCAAGGGACGGCTTATTGGAAACATTGTCATGCAGAGCGAGCTTTTTGACATGCCGATTGTTGGTTTTGAGAATCATGGAGGACGTACTACCATCGGAAATAACCAGCCGCTGGGAAAAGTTCTCTCCGGTTATGGAAATGATGGACAGTCCGGTGCTGAAGGCGTAGTCTACAAGAATGTGATCGGAACTTATCTGCACGGGCCGCTTCTTCCAAAGAACCCCCAGTTGGCAGATCTTCTGATCAGCCGTGCACTGGAGAAGAAATACGGAAAGAAGATCGAACTTGAGAAACTGGATGACAGCGAGGAACAGGAGGCGAACTCCTATATTTTCCACCGCTTTGTAAAAAACGAAGGATAAAGAGGTCAGTATGGCGAAATCAAATAATCAGAAAGCGAAGATCCTGTACCTGGAAAGAATGCTGCAGGAGACAGGGGAGCATAAAACCTTATCCATGCAGGATATCCTGGCAGGACTTAGCGAGCACGGGATCAATGCAGAGAGAAAGAGCATTTATGATGATGTGGAGGTTTTACGTTCCATTGGAATGGATATCCGTTATACAAGAGAGAGACCAGGCGGATATTATCTTTACGGACAGAGCACGGACCAGGTGAAACCGTCAGAAGGGAAAAAAGAGGCACAGGCAGACAGTCAGGCTATGGAGAAGAATGAAGCGGTGGTACCGGCACTTAGTGGTTATCAGCAGCTTCTTGCCTGCTCCGCAAGAAACATAAAGAAAGAGATCCGGCTTCTCTGTGCAGGTGCTGTACAGGAGGAAGTAAGAGGATTTTTTGGTGAAGATGCGGAATATAAGATGAAGGAAAGCGGAGATTTTACTGTGACAGCAGAGCTTCCTGAGAATGCGAAGTTTTACGGCTGGCTCACGGGTATGGACGGCAGTGTGCGCATACTGAAACCTAAGAAATCCGCGTTGTCTTACAGAGATTATCTGAAATCACTGGCAAAGGAATATAAAGGCTTATAGGAGAGAGTAGACCATGAAGAGAAAAACAGCGATCCTGCTTGTAGGAGCTTTTGCCCTTACAGCGGTTCTTTCCGGCTGCGGCAAGAACAAAGAAGCAACAGAAGCAGCCAATGAGAGTGTGGAGTCTGAGGACCCGGAAGGAAAAGCCAAAAACAGCGATGATGCAGAGGAAGAAGAAAAAAAAGAAGAAGAGGAAACTGCTGCAGCAGATAAGAAAGTAGGAATCTTTCTGCCGTCTGCTTCTGATGACTCAAGGTGGTCTTCTGATGGTGAGACTTTGCAGCATGCTCTTGAAGATGACGGATATGATGCTGAGGTATTTTTCGCAGATGAGAGTGGTGAGACCCAGGTTTCTCAGATCAGTGAAATTCTGGACGACGAAAAAACATCTGCTCTGATCATTGCGCCGGCAGATGCTTACGGGCTGAATGACGTGCTGGAGCAGGCCTATGAGAAGTCTATCCCTGTTTTTTCCTATGATGAACTGATCATGGATACAGACAAGGTGAATTATTTTGTCACTTTTGATACCCGGAAGGCTGGAAAAATGGTGGGAAATTCCATCATAAAGAAGATGGATCTGGAGAAAGCCAGTGAGGAGAAGAGAACACTTTCCATCGAGTTCCTCATGGGCTCACCGGATGACCGTGAGGCACTTTTCTTCTATAATGGCGTGATGGAGAAGCTGCAGCAGTATTTTGATGACGGAACTCTTGTGTGCAAGTCTGAAAAGCAGAGTTTTGATGACACAGCAGTGATGAGAGGTTCAAGAAGCACTGCGAAGAATGATCTGGCAGAGATCCTTTCCCAGTATTATACAGATGGTGCGCCGGATATCATCTGCACAGGTGCGGATCAGCTGGCTCTTGGAGCTGTAGATGCACTTGAGGATGCAGAGTATGCAGCAGGAAGTGAAGACTGGCCGATGATCACAGGAAGCGGCTGTGAGGCAGAAGCTGTAACAGCAGTGATCGAAGGCAGACTGACAGACAGCCTGTTCCTTGATAACCGTGTGCTGGCCAATGACTGTGCTGCGATGGTAGATACTTACCTGAAAGGCGAGAAGCCGGAGATCTCTGATTATGAGCAGTATGATAACGGAACAAAGATCGTGGGAACTGTGACAAGTGATATCCAGCTGATCGATAAAGATAATTATCAGATGCTTGTGGACGATGGATATTACGATGAGGATGAGATCATGCCGGAAGCAACACCGACACCAACGCCGGAGCCGACAGTAACGGAAGAACCGTCTGAAGATGAGAAAGATGTTACAGTGACACCAACTCCAACTGATTCCGAAGAAAAAGATTCAGCAGAAAAAGATTCTACGGACAAAGATGCTGAGGCAACATCGACCGAAGAGCCAAAGGCAACAGATACACCGACGCCGACTCCGAAGGATACGGCAACACCGACGCCTGCAGAGAAACCGGAGAAAGGTTCCGAGGCATAAAAAACTCCCGATAACTTACATCTGTATTATATATTCAGATCATCAGTTATCGGGAGTTTTTAGTATTTGAACGTAGATAAGCATTCCACCGCTTCAAGTGCATGGAGCACTAAGCGGTGGGTAAGGGGGGATGCTTATATCAGTGGGAGTTGAAAGCTCCCACTGACAGGTCGCGAAGCGGATTGCGAATGTCTGCTTTAACATATGATATCGGTTATATCTGCATTTATTACATATAGGATACAGTTAGATCTACTCGCGGAATGTAAGCTTGCCGTCTGCAATAGAACCAATGATAGCAAGAGATTCCAGATGGATTCCCATATCACGGATCGTCTGTCCGCCAGTCTGGAAACCTTTCTCAATGACGATTCCTGCACCTTCCAGAGTGGCACCGGATTTCTTCACGATGTCGATGAGTCCAAGAAGTGCACATCCGTTTGCAAGGAAATCATCGATAAGAAGTACGTGATCTTCCGGGCCTAAGAATTTCTTGGAGAGGATCACATCGTAGACCTTCTTGTGTGTGAAGGATTCTACCTTGGTTGTGTACATCTCGCCGTCAAGATTAACGCTCTGTGCTTTCTTTGCAAATACGACCGGTACATGGAAGTACTGTGCTGCGATGCAGGCGATTCCGATGCCGGAAGCCTCGATGGTAAGAATCTTGGTGATTGGACAGTGGTCAAAACGTTTCTTGAATTCTTTACCGATCTCGTTGATCAGATCGATATCCATCTGATGGTTCAGGAAGCTGTCCACTTTTAAAATATTTCCTTCTTTTACTACGCCGTCTGCCAGAATTCTGTCTTTTAAAAGCTGCATGAATTTATCTCCTTTGATTTATCACATTGATGTATGGTTACTGCTCACGGACAGAGCAATAATATTTTAATATGTATCATACGACAATATTTGCGTGAGTGCAATTATTTTTGACAAAAAAACATAAAATTATTATAATAAATAAGATGACAAAGAAAGGAACAGACGCGGATGAAAGAATATGAAGTAATCTGGGAAATCTTTAACAAATGTCCGAGAAATCAGATGCGTGATGTGTTTGTGGAGGAAGTGGAGATCACAGATCCGGAAGAATATGTGAAGAATAAATTCCAGGGAAAAGAAGTATCCTACGAGAAGACAGCACTGGAAGATGGAACGATCATTTTTGATATTCAGACATCTATGATCCGGCAGCGTTGTTCCTTCACGGAAATCTGAAGGAGGAAATAATATGGGAGAAACGCATGTGCACGTTCTTGAGGACGGAACCGTTTTAGAGCATACCCACGAACAGGAGGGGCACAGCCACGGGGGCGCACATCCTCACCACCACAGCCACGCACAGACCAAGGCTGTACTCAACAGACTTTCCAGAGCCATCGGGCATATGGAATCCATCAAGCGAATGGTGGAGGACGGACGTGACTGCAGCGAGGTGCTGATCCAGCTGTCAGCCGTGAAATCTGCGATCAATAATACAGGCAAGATCATCCTGCAGGATCATATTGAACACTGTATCGTGGATGCAGTGGAACATGGAGACCGGGATGCCATCAAGGAACTGGAGAAAGCGATCGACAGATTTATGAAGTAAGGTAAGGAGTTCATGAGTGAATCGTGAATGAGGAAACTGCACAGGTACAGAACGTTCTGTATCTGCGCAAATACAAAGAAATGAGAGGAACCTATTATGGCAAAAGAGTGCAGCAATTCATCCTGCAACAAATCAAACTGTGAAGGCTGCGGGCAGAAACAGCCTCAGAGCCTTATGGCAGAACCAAATGTTTTTTCTGATGTGAAGCATGTGATCGGAGTAGTCAGCGGAAAAGGCGGCGTTGGTAAATCCTTCGTCACAGGATCTCTGGCGAACCTGATGGCATCTAAAGGCTATAAAGTCGGCATCATGGATGCAGATATCACAGGCCCGTCCATTCCGAAGATGTATGGCATCAAGGAGAATGCACAGGGCAGCGACAACGGCATCTATCCGATCCCGACAGCTAACGGAATTGAGATCATGTCTGTAAATCTTCTTCTTCCGGATGAGGAGACACCAGTGATCTGGAGAGGCCCGGTAGTTGCAAACATGGTAAAACAGTTCTGGACAGACGTTATCTGGGGAGAGCTTGACTATCTCTTCGTAGATATGCCGCCAGGAACAGGAGACGTTCCGCTGACTGTATTCCAGTCCCTTCCGATCGAGGGTGTTGTGATCGTAACTTCCCCGCAGGATCTGGTACGTATGATCGTTAAGAAAGCATACAACATGGCTGATATGATGAAAATCCCGGTTCTGGGAATCGTAGAGAACTACAGCTACGTGAAATGTCCGGACTGCGGAAAAGAACTCAAGGTTTTTGGCGAGAGCCATATCGACGAGATCGCTGCGGAGCTTAATGTTCCGGTACTTGGAAAAATGCCGATCAATGTGAAGCTTGCAGAGCTGGCAGACAGCGGTCTGTTCAGCAAGATCGAGAATGAGTATATCACTGCGGCAGCAGATGTAATGCCGAAAAATGAGGCGTAAGAAATAATTAGCTGAATGCGGATGCTTTTATCCGCTCGACTAAAAAAAGACCACCGGAATCCGGTTCAGTGAGAGTTGATCGAGAATATCCTCCTGGCAGGTTCCGATGGTCTTTTTGTTTTGAGGTGTTGACAAATAACGACAGATATTTCTGTCAGGCAGATGCGGAGAATCTTCCCGAATTTAAAAATATTTCAGGAAGCACTGGGCAGCCTGGGAAAGCTGGAGGGCTTCATGATGAGCGATCACTGCGCTTCGTGCAGGAAGCGGGTTTTTAAGATCCACAGGTTCCAGCCCCGGGCGGTTTTTAAGCATGTAGTCCGGGATGCAGGCGATGCCAAGACCGATCTCGGCAAGGTCGATCAGAAGATCATTGCTGTTCAGCTCAACTTCCGGCAGAAGTTTCAGTCCCTGTGCTGCAAAAACCTGATGCAGGTATTCATTTGTGGTGCTCTTTGGTGAAAGCATCAGGATCGGATAATTCAGAAGCTCTTCCAGTGAGAGGGGCTTTCGACCTATGGAAAAATAATCCGGATTTGCAACAAAGATGTCGTGGAATTCCAGCACAGTCTGAAGCTTGGTATGGGAAGAAAGCCTGGAGTTCGGATAGTTGGTAACGATCAGTTCGGCCTGTCCGTTCTCCAGAAGTTCCACACATCCGATGGAAGTGCTGTTGATGATCTTGATCCGCACATCTGGGTGGTCCTTGTGGAATCTGCGAAGATAAGGGATCAGGAAATAACGGCACAGGGTATCGCTGGCACCGATGCGAAGCTGGCCTGTGAGATTGCCTTCTCCGGAAAGAGCAGCCTCGCCTTCATTGAGCATGGAAAGAGCCGGCTTTACATGCTGAAGAAGAAGTTCACCTTCAGGAGTCAGTATGACCCTTTTGGTGCTTCGTACAAATAAGGTGTGCCCCAGTTTTTTCTCAAGATTTTTGACTGCCTGGCTGACAGCTGACTGGGAAATAAAAAGCTGTCTGGAAGCTTCAGAAAAGCTTAAAGTTGTTGCTACATAGTAAAATACTTTGTACAGTTCAAGATTGATATCCATATGTAAAAAACCTCCGCTTATAAATGATATAAGATATATTAATTTTACTAATGATATTTCCTATGATACTATATTTTCAGCAGAAAAGAAAGTGCGAAATGCTTTCTGCACGTTTCATCCTGATTATCGGATATAGAGAAAGGAGCCTTCTATGAGCAACGTAAGACGTGTGTATGTAGAAAAGAAACCTGCCTTTGCAGTAAAAGCAAAGGAACTGAAACATGAGATCAAACATTATCTTGGAATCAGCACTGTGACAGCAGTCCGCGAGCTGATCCGTTATGACGTGGAGAACATCTCCGATGAAGTATTTGAGAAAGCCTGCAAGACTGTATTTGCAGAGCCGCCTGTAGATGATCTGTACAATGAGAATTTTGATGTGGCAGAGGGCGCACGCGTATTTTCCGTAGAATTCCTTCCCGGACAGTTCGACCAGAGAGCTGATTCCGCTGTACAGTGTGTACAGTTTCTGGATGAGAATGCAGCACCGATCATCCGCTCTGCAACGACTTATGTAATCGAAGGAAGCGTTACAGACGAGGAATTTGAGGCGATCAAGCATCACTGCATCAACCCGGTAGATTCCCGTGAGACAGGACTTGAGAAACCGGAGACACTTGTAAGCGTATTCCCTGACCCGGATGATGTGAAGATCTTTGACGGATTCAAGGACATGGCTGAGGTTGACCTGAAAGCACTGTATGATTCCCTGAACCTTGCCATGACATTCAAGGATTTCCAACACATCCAGACTTATTTCAATAAAGAAGAGAAACGTGATCCGTCCATGACAGAGATCCGCGTTCTTGATACATACTGGTCTGACCACTGCCGCCATACCACATTCTCCACAGAGCTTACAAGCGTGAAGTTTGATGAGGGCGACTATAAGGCTCCCATCGAGAAAACCTATGAAGAATATCTGGACGCACATAAGAACATGTACAAAGGCCGTGACGACAAGTTTGTATGCCTGATGGATCTTGCTCTTATGGCAATGAAGAAACTGAAAGCAGAAGGCAAGCTTGCAGACCAGGAAGAGTCTGACGAGATCAATGCCTGCAGTATCGTAGTTCCGGTTGATGTGGATGGCAAGGAAGAAGAGTGGCTGATCAACTTCAAGAACGAGACACACAACCATCCGACAGAGATCGAACCTTTCGGTGGTGCTGCTACCTGCCTTGGCGGTGCAATCCGTGATCCGCTTTCCGGACGTACCTATGTATATCAGGCTATGCGTGTAACCGGTGCAGCAGATCCGACAGTTTCCGTAAAAGAGACTCTTAAAGGTAAACTTCCTCAGAAAAAACTGGTAAGAAGTGCAGCACATGGATACAGCTCCTACGGAAACCAGATCGGTCTTGCAACAGGCTCTGTAAAAGAGATCTACCATCCGAACTACGTTGCAAAACGTATGGAGATCGGTGCAGTTATGGGCGCAGCACCGAGACGTGCGGTAATCCGTGAGAATTCCGATCCTGGAGATATCATTATCCTTCTTGGCGGACGTACAGGCCGTGACGGTATTGGTGGTGCAACCGGTTCCTCCAAGGTACATACAGAAGCTTCCATCGAGGTCTGCGGTGCAGAGGTGCAGAAAGGTAATGCACCGACAGAGCGTAAGATCCAGAGAATGTTCCGCAGAGAAGAAGTAAGCCATATCATCAAGAAATGCAACGACTTTGGTGCAGGCGGTGTTTCCGTTGCCATCGGCGAGCTGGCACCAGGACTTCAGATCGACCTTGACAAAGTTCCGAAGAAATACGCAGGTCTTGACGGAACAGAAATCGCCATCTCCGAGTCCCAGGAGCGTATGGCAGTTGTTGTTGATTCGAAAGATGTAGATACTTTCCTGAAATATGCAAATGAAGAGAATCTTGAGGCAGTTCCGGTTGCAGTTGTAACCAAGGAGCCGCGCCTTGTCCTTAACTGGAGAGGAAAAGAGATCGTAAATATTTCCCGTGCATTCCTGGATACCAATGGTGCACATCAGGAGACTTCCGTTGAGGTTGAGATCCCGTCCAAAGAAGGCAACCTCTTTGAGAAACGTCCGGATGTAAAAGATGTTAAGAAGAAATGGATGGATACTCTGGCTGACCTGAATGTATGCTCACAGAAAGGTCTTGTTGAGATGTTTGACGGTTCCATCGGAGCTGGCAGCGTATTTATGCCTCACGGCGGCAAATATCAGCTGACAGAGACACAGTCCATGGTTGCAAAAGTTCCGGTACAGAACGGAAAAACAGAGACTGTCACCATGATGAGCTATGGCTTCGATCCGTATCTTTCCTCCTGGAGTCCGTATCATGGAGCAGCTTATGCAGTAACAGAATCTGTTGCAAAGATCGTTGCAACAGGTGGTGATTATAAGAAGATCCGCTTCACATTCCAGGAGTACTTCCGTCGTATGACAGAAGATCCTAAGAGATGGAGCCAGCCGTTCTCCGCACTGCTTGGTGCTTATGCGGCACAGATCGGATTCGGACTTCCTTCCATCGGCGGTAAAGACAGTATGTCAGGAACCTTCAATGATATCGATGTTCCTCCGACACTGGTATCCTTCGCAGTAGATGTTGCAAAAGTAAAAGACGTGATCACACCGGAGCTTAAAAAAGCAGGAAGCAAGCTTGTATGGCTCCGTGCACCGAAGGATGCGTATGACCTTCCGGATTATCCGGCTCTTATGGAGCAGTATGATGAATTACATCAGGATATCCAGGCTGGCCGTGTGATCTCCGCATACGCACTTGACCGTCACGGAATCGCAGCAGCAGTCAGCAAGATGGCATTTGGTAACGGCATGGGCGTGAAGATCGAGCATAATCTTGATCCAAGAGATTTCTTTGCCCCGGCATTCGGAGATATCATCTGCGAAGTACCAGATGGAAAAGTTGGCGAGCTTGCCATCACCTACACAGTGATCGGTGAGGTTACAGATGATACCAAATTCTCCTATGGTGATACAGCGATCACTCTGAAAGAGGCTCTTTCCACATGGGAAAGCACTCTGGAAGGTGTATTTAAGACAGCAGCAGGAACAGAGGAAGTTAAAGCTGACGACGGTTCCCTTTACAAAGCAGACAGCATCTATGTATGCAAACATAAAGTTGCGAAACCTCGTGTATTTATCCCGGTATTCCCTGGAACAAACTGCGAGTATGACAGTACCCGTGCATTTGAGAGAGCAGGAGCTGAGGTTGATGTTAAGGTATTCAAGAACCTGACAGCAGAAGATATCCATGATTCTGTGGAAATCTTTGAGAAAGCCATCAGCCAGGCACAGATGATCATGTTCCCGGGTGGATTCTCAGCAGGTGATGAGCCGGATGGATCTGCGAAATTCTTTGCTACAGCATTCCAGAATGAGAAGATCAAAGAGGCTGTTATGAAGCTCCTTAATGAGCGTGACGGTCTTGCACTTGGTATCTGCAACGGATTCCAGGCACTGATCAAACTGGGTCTTGTACCGTACGGCGAGATCTGCGGACAGAAAGAGGATTCTCCGACATTGACCTACAACACCATCGGCCGCCACGTATCCAAGATGGTTTACACCAAGGTTGTCAGCAACAAGTCTCCATGGCTTCAGAAAGCGCAGCTTGGCGGTGTATACTGCAACCCGGCATCCCATGGTGAGGGACGTTTCGTTGCCAACGATGAGTGGCTGAAGAAACTGAAAGAAAACGGACAGATCGCAACAGAGTACGTACCTGTAGATGAGACAGGATATGAGGGCGAGTTCAACGTAAACGGCTCTTATATGAACATCGAGGGTATCACAAGCCCGGATGGACGTGTCCTTGGTAAGATGGCACACAGCGAGCGCCGTGATGCAGGTGTGGCTGTTAACATCTATGGGGAGCAGGATATCAAGATCTTTGAGTCTGGCGTGGAATATTTCAAGTAAAAGATTTCATTTATATGATGTTAAGCATGCAGTGGCAGGGGATTTCAGACCTCCCTGCCACTGTAAAAATACAAAAAAATATATATTTTTTAAAAAATTTAAAAAAGTTGAAAAAACTGTTGACACAGGTCAGAAATCATTATATAATGGCAAAGCGAGTTACGGAACAGGATGTTTCGGGAACAAACGTTATGGGATCTTAGCTCAGCTGGGAGAGCATCTGCCTTACAAGCAGAGGGTCATAGGTTCGAGCCCTATAGGTCCCATGTTACAAAAGAATATGGCGAGATAGCTCAGTTGGCTAGAGCACACGGTTCATACCCGTGGTGTCGAGGGTTCGAATCCCCCTCTCGCTACTTATATGGGATCTTAGCTCAGCTGGGAGAGCATCTGCCTTACAAGCAGAGGGTCATAGGTTCGAGCCCTATAGGTCCCACTTAC
>CAVBVT010000021.1:23829-30433 GCA_963598855.1 Eggerthellaceae bacterium | reverse complement strand
TTCCGGCCATGATACGAAGCAAAGTGCTCTTTCCTGCGCCATTGGAACCGATAAGGCCAAATACTTCATGCTCACCGATATCCATGCTTACCTGATTTACAGCCTGCACTTTACCAAATGCCTTGCTGCAGTTTCTGATCTCAATCATTGTCTCCCTCCTTGTAGCATTCTCTGATCACATGTATGATCTCTTCTTCTTTTATTCCGAGATTCCTGCACTTCTCTGCTGTTTCTCTTAGCTCATGTAAAGTTTCCTCCATTCCAATCCGCCGGATCTCACTGCTGCCTGTAACAAAACTGCCTTTTCCTTTCACCGGATAGATCAGTCCCTGCTGCTCCAGTTCCATATAGGCACGCTGGATGGTATTGGGATTGATGGACAATTCCATGGCCAGCTGGCGGACGGACGGCATTCTGGAATCTGGTTCCATTACACCCGACAGGATCAGCATCCGGAATTTCTCCACGATCTGCTCATAGATCGGCCGCCTGTCTTGATAATCCAAGAATAGCATATGACACTCCTTTCTCTGTAATATGTGTATTAAGTGTATTAATCTTTTTAATACACTTATGGTAGCATATATGAGCGTAAACTACAATATGCTTAGTCTTAAATAAATATAAAATATATATAAATTATAATAACCGTTCTGGGAATGCTATAGATCAAAAGAAAGCTGTCCGCAGACAGACAAACTCGCATCAAAAAATAAAAAAGAACCTTCCATCAGACAGATACGAATATAAATATATACCTGAATTTCCAGGCACTTATCCCTCTGATGCAGATTCTTTTTTATGTGTTGTTTCTCGTATATTCTCTTATATTTTATTTCGTTTCTCTGGCTTTTGCTGCTTCATAAATGCCTTTTCGCAGATCACACAGCCCGATATCCACGTTTCTCACCTCTGCGGGCAAAATACTGATATCCGGCGATCATAGCTACTGCCAGAACTCCATAGATCATAAGCAGAACTCCTGCGCCGTTCTTTTTCACCAGTGTTTCCGCATATTCTCCGAATATAAGGATCCAGGTGTTGGCTCCCACATGGAGAAATACACTGGTCCATTTATTTCCGCCCATTTCCAGAAACCATGCAAAGATCGCTCCCAGAATAAAAGCATAAACAGCCTGAAGAACATTTCCGTGATAGATCCCGAAAAATGCTGCCGAGATCACTGCAGATGCCCATACGGAAAAATGATCCCGAAGCCTCAGATAAACCAGCCAGCGGAAAATCATCTCCTCTGCTACAGGAGCAATGATTCCCATCCAGAAGATCATCATGAAAAGACTTTTTCCGGAGGTGATCCTGGTCATGGTATCTCCATAGGTCGTCGACTGGATCCAGTTCTGAAGGATCGCTACCAGAACATTAGCATACTGGGCAAAACCAGCTCCTGTTGCCAGAAGGAGCAGCATTTCCGGAAACGTCAGTTTCTGCTCTTCTATAGAAGTCAGCCCGCCGATCAGCCTTCCGATACGGTCTTTCCTGTAAAAATATACCGCCGGAAACATTACCAGCACACCGGTAAGCCCTGTTATCACAAGTGTATAGCTATAATAAGAATCCTTTGCATTTCCCACATAATTCATCAGATAGAGAAGCACTGCACTTCCCAGGATCTGGCCGATCAGATAGTGGATTCCTACCGGATAGAGTTCCCTCCACACCATTCGAAAAATATTCTGTCTGCGCAGAGGGGTCAGCCGAAAAAATTCAGAAGTTCTTCCGCAGAAGCCACGATCTGGATCGGCTGGGCTTTCTCAAGTTCTTCCCGGCTTCCGTAGCCATAAGACACTGCCACACACTCAATCCCGCATTTTCTGGCTCCCAGAACATCATGCTCTCTGTCTCCTACCATGATCACCTGGTCTCTGTGGTCAGAAAGATTCATTCTCTCCAGTGCTTCCTCAATAACCTGGGATTTCGTTACTTTCGGCCCGTTGAGATCCGTTCCTGCAATCACTTCAAAATATCTGGTAAGATTAAAATGATCCATGATCTGTGTTACATAATAAGTTGGTTTCGCAGAGGCAACTGCAAGACGATATCCTCTCATCTTCAATTCCTTAAGCGTTTCCTCTACGCCCGGATAAACGGTATTTTCAAACATTCCTTTGTCTGAATACCGTTCTCTGTAATATTCTACTGCTTTCTCTGCAGTTTCCTTATCAAATCCTGCGTATTTCATAAACTGTTCCAGAAGCGGCGGTCCTACAAAAACCTTTAAAGGTTCCAGCTCAGGTGCGGAAACTCCGAGCTTCTCCAGTGCATACTGTACAGATTTTGTAATGCCCTCTCCGGACTCTGTAAGAGTTCCATCCAGGTCAAAAAAGATTGCTTTATACATAAAATTCCTCCTGTGCAAAAATCAGTAAGTATGCCTATTGTATCACTGTTCGTCCTTTAAGTCCATGATTTCATGATACAGTTTGCCGGAACGCATGGATAAAAGGAATTCTGCTTTTTTTATACTGGATATGTCTTTTGGGATTTCGACAGTTAATTTTTCTCCCTGCCAGTGCCAGGTGCATTCTTTTCCGTTGATGCGGAAAGAAAAGATCTGCAAAGGAGTCATGGATGCATTTTGTTTGATAGTCAGCTGGATATGGGAATCCTGTATCTCCATAAGAAACTCCGGCAGTTTCTCATCTGCTGTATTTTTATCTGTTTCGGATGATGAAGCAGCTTTCCCGTTTGTCTCATAATAGGAAAGAGCCAGTTTCTGCTGTTTCTTTGAACCTGGTGAAATACCGGGATTGTTTGATACTTTTGGAGTGGACGTTGGAGTTTTGGTTTTCTTTGGTTTTCGAGTTGGAGCAGGTGTAGGACTGAAAGAAATTTTCGGTGTTGATGTCGGACCAGGAGTATCTGTAGCTGCTATGACTGATAGCTGATCATTTGAAAATTGTGTTGCTGCATCTCCCAAATTATTGCCCTGTATTCCTGAAGACGATACTTCACCTGATCCTGCACTGTAATCTGATCCGCTATTTCCAGAACCTGAATTCCCTCCGTTATCAGCTTCATAATAATTTCCTGCCTCTGCCTGCACATTCCCCCACTGCGTACTATCCTGCCAGTTATCGTTATTTTCTGACCAATCCGACCAGTTACTTTCATCTGCAGATCCCTGCCCGGAATTTTCGAGATTTCCCCCAGCGTTTCCACTCCAACTGTAATCCTCATAAGTTCCCCCATCATCTGTCTGGTTTCCATTTTCATTGTCCGCACTGTCCCAGTTATCCGGAAACTGCCCGGTTCCTTCTCCAATGTCCATGTCAAATCCACCGGTATCAAAACTTTGGTCCTCACTGTATCCAGCATATTCATCAAAACCGTAAACCAGTTGAAACATCCCTGTCTGCCATCCTAAAACAGCCATGCATAGAATAATTCCACATACATTTTTCTTAATTCTCATACAAAATTTACGTTTAAGATGATTTTTTCCTGTTTTCCTTTCCATTTTCATTGATCTCCTCCCACAATAGCAGATTCCTGCCTTTCCCCTCCTCCAACAGATTCTCTTTCTCCATTTCCTGATAATCCTTCCACAGTTTTTCGCTGGCTTCTTCCTGCCCCTCCCGGATCAGAAACATTCCATATTCTCCATATCCGTCCCTGAATCCTTCATCATAAAGAAGCAGATTTTCATAATATAGAGCAGCTCGTTCCGGCTCATTTAAAAGCTCTGCGTTCCACGCCAATAATAAAGCAGTCCGGCGCTGTTCCTCTTTTCCCTGATAGATTCTGCTCAGCTTCTGCAGTTTCTTCTCTGCATCCTGAAAAAGTTTAAACTTCTGTCTGGACGCAGAAGCTCCAGAATCTTTCTGGTAACTCTCTGCCTGGTAATACAACTCTGTCACCTCGGACATTGCCGCAGAAAAATCCGCTGGTTTCAGAACCCCTGCCAGCCAAACCAATACAGCCACAAGAACCGCCACGCCAAAACCTTCCAGAAATCGTTTTCGCCAGGTTACTGTGCGATATCTTTTTCCCAGTTTTTCAAGAATTTTCCTGACAGAAACCATATCTTGGTATCTGTATTTCTCCTGTTTCCTTGTGCACCGAAACAGAAACCAGAAAAATTCCGGGTACAGAAAGATCAGCAGATTTCTTTTTCCGCAGAGAACCTGGAGTGTTTTTCCCATGGCATAAATATCACTTGCCGGACTGATGCGGCCCTGATACTGTTCCGGTGCTGCATAGCCCTTCGTTCCTTCACAGATCCTTCCTTCGCTACCATAATCCGGCATGGCACTTCCCAGATCTACCAGATAGAGATTTCCGCTCTCAGAAAGCATGAGATTATCTGGTTTCAGATCCCCGTAGCAAACAGCCGGCTTTCTGCTGTGAAGATATTCCAGCACTTTCGCGATCTCATTTCCCATCTGCAGCGTCTCCTCTATGGAAAAAATCTTTCCGCTGTTAAGGATCTCTCCAAGTGACTGGCCGCGGATATACTCCATGATCAGATAGCAAAATTCTTCTTCCTCCACATAATCTACGATCTTCGGTATGGCAGGATGTTCCAGAAGCCGCATCAGCTTCGCCTCCCGTTTTCTGGCAATGGAAATCTCTTTCACTGCGCGAAAAATACCAAGTTCCATATCTCTTGCAAGATAGAGACTTCCCCCTCCGCCCTGACCAATCCGTTCCATCACACAATAACGGCCTTTTAAAATTGCTCCAATCAGACAGATCACCTTCCTCTTGGTTAAAATCAATAAATGGGATAAATTCCGGGGAATCCCGGAGACTGATAAATTAGATATAATGTATTATAGCACGTGATGTTCTTTTTGAAAAGTGTTTTTTCATAAAAACAGTCCGCAGAAACCATGCAGGGAGTTTTCTCTTTTCCATGGCATATCTGCGGACTGAATAACATCAATATTATATTTTATAAAAACATCTGACCAGAAAATTACATACGATCCGGTGCAGAGAATCCAAGAAGATCAATACTTGTCTCAAGCACTCTTCTTGTAAGCTGAAGAAGCTGAAGGAAGGACTCTTTCTGAGCCTGATTCTCCTCACTTAAGATCTTGGTCTCATGATAGAAACTGTTGAATGCGTTGGATACCTCGTAAATATATGCACAGATCTTATGAGGTGCTTTCTCCTCAAAAGCATTCTCAACCATTGCTGCAAATCCGGAAAGCTGAAGCATCAGGTTCTTCTCGCTGGCATTGACTGCCGGAAGGATCTTGCCCGCGCTTAAATCTCCGCCTTCCTGTACATAACGGTTCAGGATGGATTTGATACGTACGATGGTATAAAGGATGTACGGACCTGTGTTTCCCTCAAAAGAAGTAAAGCGGTCAACATCAAAGATATAGTCCTTGGTAGCCTGGTTGGAAAGATCGCCGTATTTGATCGCGGAAAGACCTACGATCTTGGCTGTGTCTTTGGCATCTTTATCTTTGACGCTGCGGTTCTCCACAATCTTGCGGTACATCTCTTCGTCAATGTCTGCGATCAGGTTCTCCAGACGCATAACACCGCCTTCTCTTGTCTTGAACGGCTTGCCGTCCTTTCCGTTCATGGTACCGAAACCAAGGAAGGAAAGTTTCGTCTCAGGTTTCACAAGGCCTGTTTTTCTTGCGCAGCGGAATACCTGGATAAAGTGCAGTTCCTGACGTTTATCAACAACGTAAAGGATCTCATCCGGCTGGAAAAGCTTCATACGCTCTACAATAGTCGCAAGGTCTGTTGTTGTATAAAGGGATGCTCCGTCAGATTTCAGTAGCATGCACGGAGGGATCTCTTTAGTATCGCTCTCTTCCTTAACATCTACAACAAGTGCACCCTGATCCTCGTATGCAAAACCACGGTTCTTCATATCCTCTACCATATCCGGGATATACGGCTGTGCATCGGACTCTTTTTTCCAGAGGTCAAACTCTACGTTCAGGTTGGCGTAGTTGCGCTTCAGGTCTGTTACAGATACGTTCATGATATGGTTCCAGAGAGCCATGTACCCTGGCTTGCCCTGTTGAAGAAGATGAGTTGCCTCAAGTGCCTCGTTACGGTAATCCTCGTCTTCTTTGGATTTGCCGCTGGCACATGGGTAGATCTCCTCAAGCTCGCTGATGGTAAACGGTGCTTCCTTCGGATATTCGCCGTTAAAGCTGTCATCAAAATATACAAGCTCCGGTTTTCTGTGTTTCAGCTCTGTGATGATAAGCCCCATCTGAAGTCCCCAGTCTCCAAGATGTACATCACCGATCACCTTATGTCCTACAAAACGTCCGATACGCTTGATACTCTCACCAATGATCGCCGAACGGAGATGTCCTACATGAAGCGGTTTCGCTACATTTGGTCCACCGTAGTCAATAATAATGGTCTTAGGATTCTTGGCTGTCTCAACGGAAAGCTTCTCATCCTCTGCCATCTTATTCATATATTCAGCAACAAACTCCGGCTTAACATCCAGGTTGATAAATCCAGGCTTAACAACTTCTGCTCTGGAAAAGATCTGGCTGTCTGCAAGCTGTGCAACAACATCATCTGCGATCATGAACGGGGCTTTGTGGTATGTCTTGGCTCCGGCCATGGCTCCGTTACACTGATATTCACATAAGTC
>CAVBVT010000021.1:7555-23819 GCA_963598855.1 Eggerthellaceae bacterium | reverse complement strand
CCTCGTATCTTTATAATGTAACTTTTCTTGAACAAGCAACTGCAAGTGCGCCATACCCGATATGGCAGGCAACACTTAAAGAAAGGGGATCCATATGTATCTCCTGTCCCGGGAACACTTCCTGGATCTCTTTCTTAAATTCTTCTGCCTCTTCCAGATTTCCGGTATAAGCAGCTTCCAGGCACATCTCACCTTTCGCTACATATTCCGGGAAACGAGTCTCCCAGTCTTTCTTCATGGCTTTCAGCATGGCACGTTTCGCCTGCTTCTTGCCGCGGACTTTTGCATAGGCATCCAGCTTCTCTCCCTGAATCTGAAGTACCGGTTTCAGGTTGAGGACTGTTCCGATCGCTGCTGCCGCAGGTGTGATCCTTCCGCCTTTTTTCAGATATTTCAGGGTATCCAGTGTGATGTAAATACTGGAATCAAATTTCTGATCTGTGAGGATCTTCTTGATCTCTGCAGCACTCTTGCCTGCCTCAGCGAGCATCTTGGCATCCATTACAGACTGTCTCTGTGTTACGGAAATCCTCTGGTTATCTACTACCTGAACACGTCCGTTATAGTCAATGGCAAGTCCCATGGCTGTAGAACAGGATGCGCTCAATCCGCTTGACATCGGGATGTGAACGATCTCCTCATAATCTCTCAGAAGTTTATCCCAGAGATCACAAAGATCGGCCGGGCTAGGCTGAGATGTGGAGATCGGCTCGTCTTTCTTCAGTTTCTCATAAAACTCTTCCTGTGTAAGAGTTACGCCTTCAAGGTACAATTTTTCGTTAATATAAAACGGCATCGGGATTACATAAACGCCCAGTTCTTCTGCCTGGGACTGTGTAATGCCGCTGTTGCTGTCTGTCACAATGGCGATTCTGCCCATTATCTATTTCCTCCTGGTTTGTTATCCTAAGCGGTCCAAGGAATTAATCCATCAGCCCCGGATGGACTAATTCCTTGAACCGCTGTAAAAAAGCCGTAATGCTAGTGTAACATATTTTTTTCCATATCACAATTGGAAATTTTCCATGAAGAACTTCACGGAATATCACATGTGAACAGTAATTCCGCAAAAACAGCTGCCGTACATTCTTCTGTACAGCAGCTGTCTCATTATTTATGCAGAATATTTTTTCTTAAAAAGGATTTTTTATTCCATCTCCCTTACGATCTTACGTACAGGAAGTACGAATGTCGGAGATACGGAAAGCTCGTCCAGTCCCATCTCTACAAATCTCTCTGTCAGTGTGGTGTCTGCGCCAAGCTCACCGCAGATACCAGCCCAGATGCCTTCTTTATGTGCATTGTCCACAACCATCTGGATCATACGGAGAACTGCCTCATGATGAGAATCATAGATGTTGTCCAGCTTCGCATTCTGACGGTCAATAGCCAGTGTGTACTGAGTCAGGTCATTAGTTCCGATACTGAAGAAATCAACTTCTTTTGCAAGAAGGTCACTGATCATAACAGCTGCCGGAGTCTCGATCATAATACCCTGCTCCACATCATCGCGGAACGGGATTCCCTGCTCTTTAAGCTCAGCCTTTACCTCAGCTACGATAGCCTTAATCTGTTTCACTTCTGTTACAGAAATGATCATCGGATACATGATGGAAATATTTCCAAACATACTTGCACGGAAAAGTGCTCTCAGCTGTGTCTTGAATACTTCCGGACGGTCAAGGCAGATACGGATCGCACGATATCCCATAGCCGGGTTCTCCTCGTGTGCCATGTTGAAATAATCGATCTGCTTGTCAGCTCCGATATCAAGGGTACGGATGATGACTTTCTTTCCGGCCATGTTCTGTGCTACAGTCTTGTAAACCTGGAACTGCTCTTCCTCAGTCGGATAATCTTCCTTCTCCAGGTATACAAACTCACTTCTGAAAAGTCCGATACCTTCTGCGTCATTAGCCAGTACATTGGCAACATCTCCTGTACTTCCGATGTTCGCATAAAGGTGAAGCTTACGTCCGCTCTTGGTGACAGTTTCTTTGCCTTTCAGTTCTTTGAGCATTGCACGCTGTGCAAGTTCATCTGCACGCATGTCCTCATATTTCTTAAGAGTCTCTGCATCCGGCTCAACGATCAGGTTTCCGCTCTTTCCGTCTACGACTGCCATCTTGCCGTCCATGGATTCGTCGTATTCAATGTTGATCAGTGCCGGGATGTTCATGGTTCTTGCAAGAATCGCTGTGTGTGAGTTGGAGGAACCTTTTCTTGTGACAAAAGCAAGCACCTTGCTCTTATCCATCTGTACGGTCTCACTTGGTGCAAGATCCTCTGCAACTACGATCACTGGTTCAGATGCCTCAAGGTTTCCATCGCCGTGACCGGAAAGTACACGTACCAGACGGTCTGAGATATCCTTCACATCGGCAGCTCTTGCCTTCATGTAATCATCGTCCATCTGTGCGAACATGGTTGAGAAGTTGTCGCCAGTTGTTGCAACAGCATATTCTGCATTCACAGACTCTGTGCGGATAATGTTATGGATGGAATCCAGATAGTCATCATCATCAAGCATCATCTGATGAACCTCAAAGATTGCCGCTCCAGACTCTCCAACTTCCTGAAGAGCCTTGTCATAAAGCTTCTGAAGCTGTGCCACAGCCTGCTCCTTGGCTGTCTCTACACGCTTTACCTCTTCTTCCGGATCCTCCACGTGAACACGTTTTACACTGGTGTCAACCTTCTGGAGGATTGATATCTTGCCGATCGCAATACCGGAAAATACAGATTTACCTTCCAAAACCTTCATGAAATTATCTCCTTCTGTTATAATATTTGCCCACTTATGATGTATTATAACACATAACCTGAAGATTCTGCCATGATTTTTTTGTGATCCTGTAAAAACCTGTAAAACGTCCATTTATGCTTTCTTTTTATACCAGATATACAGCAAAAGTGACAAAATAACTGCCGCAATACCGCGAAAACCATAAATGATCCGCTCTGTCTGCACCGCAGTCTCGGGCAGCATCAGATACCACCGAAGATTTTTCCTGCCTCTTTCCATTTTTCCATCCAGAAGCTAAAATCAGACCACTGATCCGGGTTCCAGTCTTTCAGGCTTTCTGCCGTAAAGATCCCTGTGAGACTGTTTTCCATAAGGAATTGCTCTGCCTGTTTTTTCCCTGTATCCCCTGTTACTTTCAAAAAGAGTCTCGTATATACTGTTCCTGTTTTGCCCGGATATCATCCAGAAGTGCCTGTTCTGTAGAAGTGTCTTCTTCTCCATCTGTAAAGTCCCTGGAATTATAATAATTGGCCAGCTTCTGCCTGGCTATATTTACCTCATTCTGTGCATCCGCAACATTGGCATCCCCATTTCGCACAGCAATGTTTACGTCTTCCTATGCACGGGCCACTGCATTGGAATCTTTGGTATCCTGAATAGCATTGCCGCTTTTATTACTCGCTGCGAAGTGCATCAATTGGATTTAAATTAGCTGCTTTCACAGATGGCAGGAGTCCGAAGATCAGGCCGATCAGCATGGAAAATACTACAGAACCGATAATGGCCGGTACGCTGATAGCCGTTGGTGCCCCGGACACCTGGGCCACCACCTTGGATAGTATGATTCCAAGAACAACTCCTATGATTCCCCCGATACTGGTCAGTACAGAAGCCTCTGTCAGGAACTGCCCCAGAATGATATTTTTTCTTGCTCCGATAGCCTTTTTCAGACCAATCTCACTGGTACGTTCTGTAACAGATACCAGCATGATATTCATAACACCAATACCACCTACAAGAAGAGAGATACTTGCGATCCAGATCAGCTGCTGATTGGTACTCTCACTGAGCTTCTGCAGGTTCTTGACCTTCTCCATGATATCCTCTGCCTTGTATTTGAAGTTCGTATTATTCTGCTCATTCTGGATTCCCGTATTCAGCACATCCTCTGCTGCTTTACCCACAGCACTCATATTATCTGTACTGTCTGCGCGGACGATCACATTCTGAGGCTGATCGAATTTAAACGCGATCGGCCATGTAGCATCCGGGATCATCACGCTTCCCATGATCGTCTGGGAATATTCCTCATACTCGGAAAGTGTGTTGATCTTAGGCATGCTGTCCTCGCTCTGGGTGATCACGCCTACAATAACATATGGCTCTGAACCAACCTCGATGGTTTTTCCTACAGGATTCTCACTTCCAAAAATATTCTGTGCAGCATTGGAATCTACAAGAGCAACTTTGCGGTAGCTGTCATAATCCTTCTGCACAAAGCCCCTTCCGGACTGGACCATATAACCCATGGTTTTAAGATAATTCTGGTCGATTCCGTATACTGTTCCGCCCTGGAAACTTGTATTCATGTAATAAACACTTGCAGACTGGCTGCTGTAATAAAATGTGGAGCTGATCACATGATCCAGATCTCCAATAGCTGATTTCTGAGAATCAGAAATAACTGGCGGTGTAGAGCTGTTTCCGTAGGAACCATAATCCATATCATAGGTACTGTCTCCATCATAAAGAAGAACCTGTACCGTGTTATTTCCGGAACCGATCAGATCTTCTTTGATCTGTTCACTGGTCCCTTTGATCGTAGATACAATTGCAATAATTGATGCAATACCAATAATAATACCCAGCATGGTCAGAAAGGATCTCATCTTATGTGACCATATTCCCTGAAAAGCCAGGCGTATATTTTCAAGCATGAAATTTCTCCTTCCTGTTATTCATTGTACATATCATCCAGCGATACTTCTTTTGTCCGGGCACCTTCCTGTACCGTATCCCCGTAAGGGAATGCCAGAAGATCATCCGATTTCAGACCAGATGTTACGACTGCATAGTAGCCGCTGTTTACAATACTTCCAACTGTAACCTGCTGTTTCTTCAAAGTTCCGTTATTGTCTTTATAAACATAGCTGTTTCCATGTTCCGTCCGGATAAAAGCTTTCATCACAACAAGGCTTCCTTTTGCAAGTTTATTAGACTGCAGAGTTATGGTCACATAATCCTGATCTGTAAACTGCAGGGACTGATCTGTGATCTCCGCATTAAAGGTATAGTAAGATACATTAGGATTGGAATCTCCTCCATAATAGTAGTTATTGGAGGAATCTACCGGATAGTCCGATACATTTAAAACTTTTGCCTCAAAACTTCCGGAATCATAACTGGTACATTGAAGAAGAGTTCCCTCTTTCATCTGATCTCTCATCAACTCGCTGACCGTACCTGTTACATAAAATCCATCTTTACTCTTTACTCTGAGAAATGCATCTCCATTGTAAGAGCCTGTGGCCTCATCACCAATATAAGCAACCGTTCCATCCAGTTTACTTGTTACCAACTTATTTTTCACTTTATTTTCAAGCTTGGTGATGTTCAGATTGTTTTCTTCAATATCCAGTTTCAGGCTTGAGATTTTATTCTTCTGGATCTTGATGGCATCCTCTCTAGTCATAGCGGTACCATCTGTTCCATCATCTCCGCTGCCACTGTCATCCGGAATATCATCATCTGAACTATCATCATACTTGGATGCATCATCCAGGGTAAATTCTGTCTCTGCATACATATAGACAGGTTTTTCCAGAAGACTTCCATCAACAAGATAATATCCGGTGCAGGATAATTTTCTGTCATTGAAATCTGTGATCGTATCATTCTCGTGGAATTCCAGCTGAAACCAGTTTCCACCTTCCTGTACTACCTTTGTTCCATCCTCACTGTAACCGGCCATACGGTTGAAGAAAGATCCCATAACTGTAACTTTGCCCTTGGCACTGCTTACAAGGAAAACATATGGATCTTCCTCTGTACCTGTTCCAGTAAATGGCTCAGAAGTATAATCCAGTTTTTGGTAAAACTGCGGTTCTCCATCAGTGATTCCCGGAAGTTCCGGCTCTGTGAAATCCGGATCCGGAAGTTCATTCGGTCCTAATGTCGGCGTTGGCGTAGGAGACACAGTCGGCGTATCATCTGTTCCTGAATTCCAGTCTACATCTCCATCTGAAAAATCGCTGGCTGAAGGATCCTGAAAAGATGGTCCTGCAGTGGCATCATCAGAATCATCTGTAACATTATTGTCTGATGACTGATCACTATCAAAATCTCCGGAGGATGTATCCTGGGAAAGATCCTCTGCATCCTGAGAATCGTCTTCTGTTGCGGATTCTTCTGAAGATGATGCCTCCTGCACAGCTGTGTCAGACGGTGCATTTGTAAATGCACTGAGAAGCAGCGGCTGTGTTGCAGAAGCCAGATAATTTCCATCTGCTGATGCGGCTGATCCGGTTATTGACTGCATAGAATCATCCGTACTGTCTGACCCTGTATCTGAAGTACTCATTTCACTATCGCTGCCTGTATCTCCGCTTACAGAATCAAGCCCTGTATCATCATCTTCTGTACTATCTACAATAGGCCCTCCATTCTGAAGACTGGTCAAACGCTTCTGCGCTTTTGCAAGATCCTGCTCCTGCTTCTGCAGCTTCAGTTTTGCAATGTTCAGTTCCATCTCCACAAGTGTCATATCAAAGGAGATCAGATTATCTCCTATTTTTACATCATCACCCTGAGAAACATAGATCTTGTCAATGATCATATCCTTATCCATGTTTACATTCTGGGTAACATTTGTGGTAATCGTTCCATCTAATGTTGTTTCAGAATACCAGTCTGTCAGAAGGTTGTTGACACTTGTTACTGGTACTTCTGTTACCTTGGACTCTTTTACATGTCTTAAGCCTGTGTAGATTCCTCCTGCAGCAAGTGCCACGATCAGCACACCTACAATGACTCTCTTCACAATTTTCATGTTATCACCTCTTTTCCTGCAGCTCACCATCACGGATGGTAACAACTCTCTTGGCATGTGCTGCGATCTCAGGGTCATGGGTGATCATCAGTACAGAAACTCCTTCATCATTCAGTTTCTGAAAAAGTTCCATAACCTGTGCTCCGGATTTCGTATCCAACGCACCGGTAGGCTCATCAGCCAGAAGAAGCTTCGGATTGTTCACAATCGCTCTTGCAATGGCAACTCTCTGCATCTGTCCTCCTGATAACTGGTTAGGCTTGAAATCCACTCGTTCTGCAAGTCCAACTCGCTCCAGAGCCTTCCTCGCGCGTTCCCTTCGTTCTTTCTTGGGAACTTTTGCATAATTCAGAGGCAGCTCCACATTTGTCAGTGCACTCTGTCTTGGAAGAAGATGAAAGCTCTGAAATACAAAGCCGATCGTCTTAAGGCGAAGATCTGACATCTCATTCTCAGAACATTTGGCAATATCCTCCCCATTCAGGAGAAAGATACCTTTGGTTGGCTTATCCAGACATCCGATAATATTCATCAGAGTGGTCTTTCCGGAGCCGGACGGTCCCATGATTGCCACATATTCCCCTTCTTCCATGGAAAAATTCACGTCCTTCAGTACAGGAACTGTTATTTTTCCCTGCTGGTAATCTTTATATATTCCTTTTAAGTCTAAAATCATTCTGTCGGTGCTCCTTCCATCGGAACAAGATCATCTTCAGAAGAAATATCTCCGGTCATATCTTCCATATCGCTGTCAGACATTCCATCTTCGATCATCTCCGGCTCTGCTCCATCACTTTCCATATCTCCATAATCTGCCTCAGAACCGTCTTCGTAATCCGCATCATCTCCGGTATCATACATAGCCGCAGTAGTCTGATCTGTAGTTCCCTCTATCACAGATATTCCTTCTTTCAGATCATCTGTCGGGAATGCAATCTTATCCTTCTCGGTAAGACCATCTGCGATCTCATATTCTGCAAGATTCTCATCATATTGTCCCAGTACAACGCTTCTCTTCTCCAGTTTATTATTATCTCCCGCAATCCATACATACGGACTGTCTGTGTCTGCATCAACAATAAAATAATCATTCAGCCAGATACCGATCTTTTCCTCATCCTGGCCTTCATCTGCTTCAATATAAACGTGCTGTCCAAGCATCAGTCCATCAGAGGAATCCAGATTCACATAAAAAGGATATGTACTGGATGAAGTCTGGTCATCACTTGAGCTGGACATTCCAAACATAGCCATGTCAGAACTATTGTTGTTGCTGGAATTATCCATATCAACAGCACCCATGGTTCCCTTCCAGGTCTTGGAAGAATCTACTCTGGAACGAATGATCACAGGTGTTCCCTCGACAATAGAATCCCTGTTCACTTCATTTACAGTTCCTTTCACACGATAAGCGCCTGTACTCAGGATCGTGATAAAATCATTGCTGGAGCTGTCTCCGGAACCGGAATCTGAAGAATCTCCCTCTGTAAGTGTATCATCCACTCCCTCAGAATCATCGCCGCCCATCTTGGATGTATCGATCTTCTGGATCACTCCATCGATCTCACTGCGTACCTCTGTGTTCTGAGTTGCCTGGGAAAGCTTCTCGATCTCAGCCTGTTTACTCTTCTGATCGTACTCATTCTTCTTGAGATTCATTTTCTGAGTTTCGATCTCTATTGTATAGGAAAGCTGATTATCTGCTGTAGCTTTCTTTTTCTCAGCTTCCAATGTCGTGATCTGATCGGAAATACTCAAAGCCTCATTCTTCAAACGATCCAATGCCAGCTGCGCCTCCTGAAGGCTCTGCTGGATGCTGCCAAGATCATACTGGAAAAGAAGCTGTCCTTTCTTCACTTCCTCTCCTGTTTTTACCTGTACTTCTTTTACTTTTCGACCGCTCTCGATCTTTACCTGCACCGTTTCCTGCGGTTCTACCACACCGGCATATCTGTTCTCAACACCAGAATCCGTTTCCGAAAGCTTACTTATCTTAGTTACATATACGGTATCACTGCCGCCTGCGGATCCTGCATGATGTGTATAATAATACCAGCCGCCTGCTCCAATGCCAGCTGCCAGTATGAGGATCCCTAGAGCAATTAAAATACGTTTCTTCATATTTATCCTCTTTTCTCAGCGTACTGCCGAAACTATATGTTGCTTAAAATATCATATCAGATTCATTCCCAAAAGAAAAGTCTTTGCGAAAAACGGTGCAGATTTCACAATTTTTTCACTTTTTTTTCATAAAGTTCGTATAGTTTTAAGGAATTTTTGACTTTTCAGGTGATATCTGATAAAATGAGATGTAAATTTTTTTTGAAAGGAAAGAACGATATGAAGACAGTGAAATATCTGCTTGCTTTCTTCTTTGTTTTTCTGGCAGTCTCTGTATGTGGCTGCTCCCATTCAGCAAAAACATCTGCAGAGAAAGCAATCAAAAAGGATCTGGATCTTTTGAAAAATCTGGATTCCGAGACAACTATGAAATACATATCGTATCAGGAACTTTTTCCAGATTCGGATGATAATACAGAACTTTCTGATGATATAAAGGAAGTCTTTTCCCTCTTTTTCCGGAATTTCAATTACAAAATTCTGGATCTTTCTGTTGACCAGGATCAGAAAACTGCCTCTGCCCATATACAGCTTACCACTCTGAATGCTGAGACACTCGCGAAAGATTTTGTTTCTGCAAGCCTTCAGAGCGAAATACTACAAGCTGCTTCCGGCGAAGAAAACACTGACAGCAATGAGAATTCCATGGAACAACGCTATCTGCTTCTCCACAAGCTCCTCAAGGAACAGACCTACGATACTGTGGACCGCGATGCTTCCATTTCGCTGATCAACCATGGTTCTTCCACAGAACCGGACTGGGAGATCACACACAGTTATTCTCTGGAAAATGACCTGGTCGGCGGTCTTATCACTTATCTGTCCGATCCGGATCTTGTCCCGCCGGATAAAACCCTTGATGTCTATCTGAAAACCCTCCAGGAAATGGATGTGCAGCAGATGGCTAATTATCTTGGTCTGGATTCGATCCTGAACACTTCGGATTCTGCAAAAAATGCCATTGCTTCTGCCCTTATGGAACAGTTCCATTCCTGCTTTAACTACAAAATAACAGATACTTCTGTTTCTGGATACAGCGCCAAAGTTAATGCAGAGCTTACCACTTTTGACAGTGATTCCATTCTCTCTCAGTATGAAAAAGAATTAAATGCTTATCTGGATTCTGCTGATGCAGTGATCGACGGATCACAGAAACGGTACAATAAGTCTCATGAGCTTCTTCTTGACAGTATCAAAAACAATGAGGCTACCATAACAGCTGCTGCTACTTTCCATCTGACTAATGACGGAGCTTCCTGGAAACTGGAAGATGCAGGCACAGAACTTGGAAATGCGATTTTCGGAACACTGACTGCTTCACCGGTTCCGGAGGATGCATCTGGAGATGCTGACTCTGACGAAGTTTCCGACACAGATATTTCAGACGAAGACACTGAAGATACTTCTTCTGAAGACGATACCTCAGATAGCATTTCTGATGATTCTGATGACTCAGACGAAATCGAATAAGCTAATTTAATAATATTTAGCCGAATCAAGTAAGTCCCCTGCTTCAATTGCAATAAGCAGTGGGTGGAGACTTGCTTGTATCCTCTTGACTACCATATAAAGAAAACTCCCGCAGGATTTCACACCTTTCTTCTTTTGAAAAGGTGCAGTCCATACGGGAGTTTTCTGATTTTCTATTTTTTTATACAATACTCAGTATTCTTCTTATACCCCGGATATGATCTTGATAAAAAGCAGTGCAAGAACCACAAGGATGATCGGCCGGATGATCCGGCTTCCATTCTTCATGACCATGCCAGCACCTGTGTAGTGTCCTGCAATAGAAAATACAGAAGCGGCAATTCCAAGCGTGATCACGATTTTTCCGCCCAGAAGAAATACCACAAGCGCAGCTACATTGGAAGAAAGGTTTGTAAGCTTCATGGTACCGGAAGCTTTTGCAACGCTCATTTTCGCTGCACCTGTATACAGAAGCAGAAGAAATGTTCCTGTTCCTGGACCATAGAATCCATCATAGCATCCTACAGCAAGGGAACATAAGGCACAGATCAGGATCTGCTTCTTCCTGGCGATCTCCCCGCCCTGCTCATCCATGTTCTTTTTTCTGAGAACATAAAAAGCAACAATAGGAAGAACCGGGATCAGCATATATCTCAAAAGTTTATCACTGGCCACAAGTGCCAGATGTGCACCTATGGTAGATCCCAGAAGAGCCATAGGGATACAGGGAATTACCAGTATCCAGTCCACGAAATTATTTTTGCACAGACGGATCGTAGAAATCAGTGTTCCTGTTGCAGATGAAAGCTTGTTGGTAGCAACTGCATTATGTATCGGAACTCCGGCCAAAAGATAAGCAGGCAGAGAGATAAGTCCTCCCCCGCCTGCTACAGCATCTACAAATCCGGCAAGAAATACAAGTGGACAAACGATCAGAAATGTATAGATTGTCGGCTGCATGATATATTATTCTTCCTCTTTTTCTTCCTTCTCCGGCTCAAGGTCAAGTCCCAGCTCATGAAGCTGTGCCTCACTTACCTGGCTCGGTGACTGAGTCATCAGGCAGGAAGCATCCTTAACCTTCGGGAATGCGATAACGTCACGGATGGTATCTGCCTTTGCCATAAGCATAACAAGTCTGTCAAGGCCGTATGCCAGTCCTGCGTGAGGCGGAACTCCGTATTTGAAGGCATCCAGAAGGAATCCGAACTGCTCATGTGCAGCTTCTTTTGTAAAGCCAAGTGCCTCAAACATTCTTTCCTGAATATCATCCTGATGGATACGGACACTGCCGCCGCCGATCTCATTTCCGTTAAGAACGATATCGTAAGCTTTTGCACGAACCTTTCCAGGATCTGTATCAAGAAGCGGAAGATCCTCTTCCATAAGCATGGTGAATGGATGGTGCATAGCTGTGAAGCGGTTCTCCTCCTCGCTCCACTCAAGAAGCGGGAACTCTGTTACCCATACGAAACGGTACTCATTCTTGTCAAGAAGATCCATCTGTTTTGCAAGCTCAAGACGGAGTGCTCCAAGTACATCGTATACAAGTTTTGTCTTGTCTGCTGCGAAAAGAAGCAGGTCTCCCGGCTTACCGTCCATGGCTTTTACAAGAGCATCCATCTCCTCGTCCTTCATGAATTTGGCAAAGGAGGATTTTCTGGTTCCGTCTTCTGCAATGGCAATGTATGCAAGACCTTTTGCACCGTAGCCTCTTACGAACTCAACAAGCTTATCGATCTTCTTTCTTGGCATGCTTCCCTGGCCTTCTGCGTTGATACCGCGAACGCTTCCGCCATTCTCAAGAGCACCTGTGAATACACCGAAACCGCAGTCCTTTACGATATCGCTGACATCATGAAGCTCCATTCCGAAACGCATATCCGGTTTGTCAGAACCGAAACGATCCATAGCTTCCTGCCATGTAATTCTCTGGATCGGAAGTTTTACATCGATGTCCAGAACTTCTTTGAACAGGAATGCAAGATATCTCTCATTAACATCGATAACATCATCTACATCTACGAAAGAAAGCTCCATATCGATCTGTGTGAACTCCGGCTGACGGTCGGCACGAAGGTCCTCATCACGGAAGCATCTTGCGATCTGGATATAACGGTCAAATCCGGAGCACATCAGAAGCTGTTTGTACAGCTGCGGAGACTGTGGAAGTCCATAGAAGCTTCCTGGATGAACACGGGATGGTACCAGATAGTCTCTGGCCCCCTCCGGAGTACTCTTTCCAAGCATAGGTGTCTCGATCTCAAGAAATCCCTCGTTTGTGAAGAACTGTCTTGTAAGCTGGGCAACCTTGCTCTTCATTATGATATTTCTCTGAAGATCCGGTCTTCTTAAGTCAAGATAACGATATTTCAGACGGATCTCATCTTTTGTCTTGCTGTTCTCCTCGATTGGGAATGGCGGTACATCTGCCTCAGCAAGAACGCGGAGAGATTTTACACGAAGCTCAATCTCACCTGTTGCAAGATTCTCATTTACAGCTCCTCCACGTTTCTCTACAGTACCTGTTACTGCGATAACAAACTCGCTGCGGAGTTTACCAGCTTTTGTAAAGCCTTCCTCATCAATGCTGCCATTCTCAAAAATCAGCTGCATGATTCCGGAACGGTCACGAAGATCTACAAATACAAGACCTCCTTTATTTCTGGCTTTCGCCACCCATCCCATTAATGTTACTTCTTTTCCGACCATCTCTGTGGTCACTTCTGCACATCGGCAGGTTCTGTGCAGTCCCTGCATGCTTTCAGCCATCTCTTTATCCTCCTCAATTTCAGTCTCTGTTAAAGAACTCTACAAACTCTGTATAACCGTCTGCTGCCAGCTGATCTTTCTGGAACTTTTTGTTCTTCTTCATGATGGAGATATTAATCTGTGTACCAGCACTTCTCTCCTCTGTTGCCTGTTTCAGAATGTTCAGAAGCTTATCTGCTGGCATATTTTTCTCGATCAGGTATGCTTTCTTGCCGTTCTTGGTCGGGATCTCATAGCCTCTCTCAAGAAGCAGCATAACGATTCTCTCAAATCCAATAGAAAAACCGCAGGCACAGGTATTATTTCCTGTAAATTTACCGATCATCTCGTCGTAACGTCCGCCACCGCCAACGCTTCCGCCGAACTCATCCATGGAGATCTCAAAGATCGGACCTGTGTAATAAGACATTCCACGTACCAGTGTCGGGTCAAAGGACATCTTAAAGTCTGCTGTTTTTACAGATTCTACTGTATTGATGATCGTCTCAAGATCCTCTGCGATACCAGCATCCAGAACATCGGAAAGCTTCTCTTTAATGTAGCGAACACCCTCAATGTCATTGGTGATCTCACGGAAAAGTCCGAGATAAGTGTCAATTCTCTCTTTTGCAAAGCCTTCTTTCTCAAGCTCCTCTGCTACACCCTCGATGCCAATCTTGTCCATCTTATCAAGGATGATAAATACTGTATCAAAGCTCTCTGCCGGGAATCCGCTATACTGAGCCATTGCTTTCAGGATCCTTCTGTCATTGATACGGATGGTAAAATTGTGGAAATCCAGTTTTCCAAGAAGTGTTGTAGTTGCAAGTACAAGCTCTATCTCAGCAAGGTAAGTCGGCTCACCCAGGATATCAATGTCGCACTGCATAAACTGACGGAAACGGCCTCTCTGCGGACGGTCAGCTCTCCATACATTTCCCATCTGAAGTGCCTTAAACGGAGCAGGAAGCTCGTTGGCATTGTTGGAGTAATATCTGGAAAGCGGTACAGTCAGGTCATAACGGAGACCGGAATCAGTCAAGTCGTTCTCACAGGTTGCTGTATCCAGTTTCAGTTTCTCGCCTCTCTTCATGATCTTGAAGATCAGCTTCTCATTTTCTCCGCCCTGCTTGCTGCAAAGATTCTCAATATGTTCTACACAGGGAGTCTCAATTGCGGAAAATCCAAATGTTCCGTAAGTCTCTCTGATCATATTCATTACATAGTTACGGATTGCCATTTCCTTCGGTAAAATGTCCTTCATTCCTGTAACCGGTTTCTTTTTTAATGCCATATTTTCCTCCTTTATGAATCACCCTCTGAAATGCAAGAAATACCTGCATATCAAAGTTTTTAATCTCATCGATCATAAGCCTTAAGACCTCATCGTTCTCAAGAGCTTTCCTGTATGGTCTGTCAGAACTCAGTGCTGCATACACGTCACAGACCCGCAGGATCCTGGCTCCCAGTGGAATACTGATTCCTGACCGGTTGCTGGGATAACCGCTGCCGTCAAAATTCTCATGATGATAGAGAATACTCTCAAGCACATAATCGGAATATCCCTGATCTTTCAGGATCTCATAGCTCAATGTAGAATGCATGCGGACATATTTCAGCTCCTCGATCACCATTGGATTCTGCTCCTGCCCGTTGATATAGCCTTCCAGCTTCAGTTTTCCGATGTCATGCAGCATTCCGGCTATCGCCAGCTGGTAACACTCTTCCTTCGGGCGTCCAAGCTCTTCTGCCACATCATATGCAAGATTACTGACAACAACTCCGTGTTTCAGTTCTGCGGAAAGATCCATTTCCAGGATCCGATCCTGCGTATTTTCATTTATCTTCTGTACGCTTTTCAAGGATCCGTCTCTCCTTTCGATCTACAGCCATTTTGCAATGCCCTGTCGTTTTCTCTCGATCATCTCATCAATACGTGAAATGTAATTGGTAACATCTTTTACATTCTCCACACGCTCGATCCGCTGTCCGTGATCAAACACAAGTTTGGAGGAACCACCTGCACCCAGTGCGATGATCGGCTGCTTTTCCTCCATAATCAGTATATTGTAAATCCCCGCTTTGTCAACCTCAGAATAACCGACGTTTTCAAAATTTCCCTTCATATTCTTCTGTCTGTAAAGATAATAAGGGCCCATTCCCATCTCGTAGGCTGTTTTCATAGTCAGGTTCATGATCTCCTGATTGTTCTCAAAGGTCATCTCCTGGTATTTGTCACGGAAAATATTCAATCGTGCCGCACGTTTCACAGCAAGGGAATGTACAGTCAAACTGTCCGGTCCTAATGCTTTCACTTCATCCAAAGTATGCTGGACTTTTGTGATATCCTCTCCCGGAAGTCCTACGATCAGGTCCATATTGATATTGTCAAAGCCAGCTTCTCTTGCCATATGGAACGCATTTTTCGTCTGCTCTACTGTATGGCGTCTGCCAATGATATCCAGTGTCTCCTGATTCATGGTCTGGGGATTTACAGAAATCCTTGTAACCGGAAATTCCCGGATCGCCTGAAGTTTCTCAAGAGTGATGCTGTCCGGTCTTCCTGCCTCAACAGTAAACTCCTCCAGCTTTTCACACGGGAAATATTCTGTGATAGCAAAGAGAAGTCTTCGAAGCTGATCAGGCTCAAGCGTAGTCGGGGTTCCGCCGCCAATATAGACAGTGTCTAATTTTCTATTTTTCATCATCTGGGAAACTGCCTGGATCTCTTTGATCAGGGCATCCAGATAATCCTCTACATATTTACGCCATCTCTCCAGCGGATAGGAACTGAAAGAACAGTACAGACAGATACTTGGGCAAAAAGGAATTCCCACATAAAGACTGTAGCCGTTTTCATAATCAATATTCTTCAGAATATCCCTCTCACGGTTCGCGATGGTAACTGCAAGAGCTGTTTTCTCAGGGCTCACCAGATACTGTTCTCTCATATATCTGGCAATCTCCGTATTCTTCATCCCGGATTCCAGCATACCCATGGCCATCTTCACCGGACGAATGCCTGTAAGATTTCCCCATGGAAGTGTCTTTCCTGTAACCCTGGAAAGCATCTGATACAGGGCATATTTGATGGCGTCTTTATTTTTTCTGCGAGTATCATGGGCATC